>JBEBUE010000387.1:0-3006 GCA_040393485.1 Herminiimonas sp. | reverse complement strand
TCTTGGCGAAGCAAGAAAAGTGAGTAGCCGCCGGGCTACCCCCGGCAACGCACTCATCCACGGAGAAAAAACGCCATCAGCAACATCAACACGTAAACAAAGAAAACAATAAAAAAGCCCGGACTAACCGGGCTTTTTAAACACGTAAAACAAACCATTACCTAAGACCAGCCGCCGCCTTAGCCAAAGCCGTCACCCGCGCCCAATCTCCAGCCACCAACGCATCCTTAGGCGTCAGCCAAGACCCTCCAACGCAAGCCACATTCTTACAAGCCAGGAACTGCGCCGCAGTCTCTTGCGAAATCCCGCCGGTAGGACAGAACAGTACATCCGGCAATGGCCCTGCAATCGCGTTCAGCATACCCACGCCACCGGCAGGTACCGCAGGGAATAGTTTCAATTGATGGAAACCAGCTTCCCGCGCCGCCATTACTTCAGACGGCGTCATCACACCCGGCAACAAAGGCAGACCGCTGGCCAGCGAGCCCTGGATCAGTTCCTTGGTCAAGCCAGGCGATACGCCAAAAATTGCACCAGCATCGCGTGCTGCCGCAAAGTCTTCCGAGCGCGTCAGCGTACCCACACCGAGTATCGCTTCCGGCACCTGCTCGGCAATCGCGCGGATGGCAGCCAGGCCGTGCTGGGTACGCAATGTTACTTCCAGCACCCGGATGCCGCCGGCAACCAGCGCGCGCGCCAGCGGTACTGCATGTGTCAGGTCGTCGATTGCAATCACCGGTATGACCGGGGACGCACGCATGATTTCCAGCAGATTCATATTCAGTTTCCTATTGGTCGCTCAATCAGATTATCTTCATCGACAAACGGCTCATCGTCCGGTACCGCCAGGGTGTTGGTGGTTTTGTCTTCATCGGCTTCGAGCAATGGCGGCGGCAGGCCAAATGTGGTCGCGCCCTCTTCTGCGGCGCTGACCGAATGACGGAACATGGCAAACAACTCGCGCCCCATGCCGATTTCATTCTGCGACAGGTCTGCGGGCTCGGCACTACGCGCAGCCCATTCGGCCTCGGGTACCAAGGCCTGCAATACGCCGGTCTCAGCATTGAGCTCTATCATGTCGCCGGTACGCACACGCCCCAAAGGACCGCCTGCCAATACTTCCGGCGAAACGTGGATCGCTGCCGGTACTTTGCCCGACGCGCCAGACATGCGGCCATCTGTCACCAACGCCACATGACGCCCTGCATCCTGCAGGCTGCCCAGAGCTGGCGTCAACGCGTGTAATTCCGGCATGCCGTTCGCACGCGGTCCCTGATGACGCAGCACGGCGATGAAGTCACGATTCAATTCACCCGCCTGATAAGCATGCATGAATGCTTCCTGCGAGTCGAATACGATGGCTGGTGCAGTGACGATACGATGCTGCACCTTGACTGCGGAAACCTTGACGACTGCACGTCCCAGATTGCCGGACATCAGCTTCATGCCGCCATCGCCGGAGAACGGTTCGGTAGCAGTACGCAATACATCAGTATTGCCGCTGACCGCTGGCGCCAGTTTCCAGATTACCTGCTCATCTTGCAGGAAAGGCTCGGCAGCATGCGCACGCAAACCGCGTCCAAGGATGGTCATGACGTCGTCATGCAAGAGCCCTGCATCCAGTAATTCACGGATAACAAAACCAGTGCCGCCTGCTGCATGGAAATGATTGACGTCGGCATCACCATTCGGATAAATGCGGGCGACCAGCGGCGCCACTGCCGACAAGGCGTCGAAATCGTCCCAGTCGATGACTATACCGGCCGCTTTCGCCATCGCCACCAGATGCAGGGTGTGATTGGTCGAACCGCCGGTTGCCAGTAATGCGATCACTGCGTTGACGATGTTTTTTTCATCAACCAGGCGGCCGATCGGCGTATAGGCCTGCCCTTGCGCACTGATTTCGACTGCGCGTTGTGCTGCGTGCGCGGTCAATGCATCACGCAAAGGTGTGTTGGGCGTTACGAACGCGGCACCCGGCAGATGCAGGCCCATCACTTCCATCAACATTTGATTACTATTCGCGGTACCGTAGAAAGTACAGGTACCAGCGTCGTGGTAAGACTTGCCTTCCGCTTCCAGCAAGGCATCACGACCAATTTTTCCCTGCGCGTAGAGCTGGCGGATTTTGGCTTTTTCCGGATTGGACATGCCGCTCGTCATCGGCCCTGCAGGGACAAACACTGCAGGCAAATGCCCGAAATGCAAAGCGCCTATCACCAGGCCCGGCACGATTTTGTCGCACACACCCAGATACACAGCAGCGTCGAACATATTGTGGGACAGGGCGATCGCGGTGGACATCGCAATCGTGTCGCGCGAGAACAGCGACAACTCCATACCCGGTTGTCCTTGCGTAATACCGTCGCACATGGCCGGTACGCCACCGGCGAACTGCGCCACGCCGCCAGCCTTGCGCACTGCATTCTTGATGATCTGCGGGAAACGCTCAAAGGGCTGATGCGCCGAAAGCATGTCGTTGTAGGCAGATACGATGGCGACCGATGGCGCGACTTGCTGCTTCAGTATCAGCTTATCGTTTGCAGGAGAAGCGGCAAAGCCATGCGCCAGATTGGTACAGGACAAGGTACTGCGCTGCACACCCTTTTGACGCGTATTTTCCAAACGTTGAAGGTAAGCAGCACGATACGGCCGGCTACGCTCTACGATCCGTGCGGTTACGGCAGTCACAACAGGATGGAGCGACATAATAAATTCCTAGAAAAACAGTTTTGAAATTTTACTACAATAATTTATATCAACCTATCGCCATTTTTTACCCGGGCACGAAAAGTCATGGCTAGGCTATGACTACATTACGTGCCAGAAATTCATTCCTCTGCGCCCTCGCAGCAAACCGGCGAATTATGAGATTAGATTGAACTTTCCTTGCTAGCAGGTATCCGTTACAGGCTCACTACAAATCGGGAGCGTAGCGAATTTAGTGCTTTGCATTGCCGCACGCAAATTTATTTGTAGTGAAATTACCATAAACTGATGTATAGT
>JBEBUE010000386.1:0-3051 GCA_040393485.1 Herminiimonas sp. | reverse complement strand
CCACCTTGCGCCGCATATTCTCCAAACGACTGGGCATAGGACCGAGCGACTACCGTCAGCGCTTCCGCTCCGAGGCCACGATGGTCGCTACCGCGAATTAAGCAATACCGGCGATGACGCACACTTCACGCGTAATCGCCCCATCTGCCGCAGCCAGTTCATTGAGGATAGTAAAGTGATTGCGATGTGCCAGCGGTACCAGCGCCCCCGGCAATGCATTACGTGCTGCGCCGAACTGCTCGGACTGACGCTGTAACTCGGCTAACTCATCGGAACCATACATCAGCGTCAAGGGGCGTGGACTGAGCGGCAGCAACAAAGGACTCAGTTTCTTCTCTTCCGCCGCGCTTAGTTGCAGTTTGTTATTCAGGTAGCACAGGCGTATCGGCTCCAGATCATAGATACCACTGATCGCCACACCACCGATCACGCCGGGCTCATCGACACACATGGCGGTCAGGTGTCCGCCGGCAGACCAGCCGGATACGACGATGCGTTCCACATCAGCGCCAAACTCTCCTGCATGTTGCAGTAACCAGGCAATACCCGCCCTTACCTCTGCCACGATTTGCGTCAGTGTCGCATCTGGTGCCAGCGTATAACCGATCAGGGCGACATGCATACCGTGCGCCAGTGGCCCCGCTGCGAGGAAGCTGAAGGTTTCCTTGGCCCGCATTTGCCAGTACCCGCCGTGGATAAATACCAGCAGCGGCCCCGGCTTATCGGCAGCAAAGTAATCGATGCGATTGCGTTCAGCCGGGCCATAGCGCAAATCCAGCCGCTGCCCATACTTAGCGCGCAGGGCCGCACTGCGCCGATCAAAATCTTTCAATATGGCCGGACTATCCTTGACTGCCAGGGAGTTGTTATAACCGGCGTCGAGAGCGGCCTGATCCATGCCGTGATATATCGAATGCATAGCGGAGTCACGTTCTTATTTTATTTGGCTACCTTTTTCCGCATAGGCGGAAATCCTGTGCCATGGTAGCGCGAATTTCCGCCTTTACGAATATTTCGCAGCCAACATCAGGCTGCGATTTTGGTCGAAACGTGACTGGTCAAATACTGGGTAATATCGCGCCGGATTTCGTTGAACTCGACCGCCGTAATATCGCGCGGACGAGCGAGATCCAGCTTGATGTCTTCCTCGATACGGCCAGGACCTGCCGTCATCACAACGACGCGATCCGACAGCATCACGGCTTCCTCCACCGCATGTGTGACAAACACCACCGTCACCTTGGTACGCTCCCAGATCTCCAGCAAATCCTGCTGCAGCTTTTCACGTGTCAACGCATCCAGTGCACCAAACGGTTCGTCCATCAACAAAACTTCACAGTCATTCGCCAGCACGCGGGCAATCGCCACACGCTGCTTCATGCCACCCGACAGCTGACCCGGATAGTAATTGGCAAATTTGGTCAGTCCCACCATATCGGTGTAGTAGGCCGACAATTCTTCCAGCTTGGCCTTGGGCAGATTACGCTGACGTTGGCCAAAGCCTATGTTTTCCTTCACAGTCAGCCACGGGAACAAACCGTAATCCTGGAACACCATGCCGCGTTCCGGGCTAGGTCCGTCGATAGGCATGCCATACATATTCGCACTGCCGGACGACGTCGTTTCAAATCCCGCCATGATGCGCAACAGGGTCGATTTACCACAACCGGAGGCACCGATCAGGCATACGAACTCACCCTTGTTAATCGTCAGGTTCACTTCACGCAAAGCCTGCACGGTTTGTCCGCCTATCGAAAAAACCTTGCTGACGCCTTTGATATCTATCGCCGGTAAAGGACGGCGTTCGGAGTAAGTATCAGACATGATGTTGCGGGCTCCATTTGAGTAAATAATTGTTGATCGCGACCAGTACGCGATCCGTGCTGTAACCAACGATGCCGATCACCACCATGCCGGCTATCACCAGATCAGTACGCGACAACATCCGACCATCCATAATCACGGCACCCAGGCCTTCCGGCACACCGGTCATCTCACCCACTACAATCAGGATCCAGGCAAAGCCGTGTCCCAGACGCAAACCATTCAAGATGGAAGGCATCGCAGCAGGCAGCACTACCTGGCGGAACAATGATGAGCCATTACAGCCCAGCATCAGTGCCGCTTCAAACAAACGGTTATCGACTGCCTTCACACCAAAGGTCGTATTAAAAACAATCGGATAAAAAGCGCCGAGGAACACCAGGAAAATCGCTGCGTTCGGGCCGATACCGAAAAAAATCATCGACAGCGGCAACCACGCAGTCACCGGCACCGGACGCAGCAACTGCAAGGTCGGATCCAGCAACTCGCGTATCACCTTGATGCGGCCGATCAGCAAACCGAGCGGAATCCCGACCAGCGCGGCGGCGAAGAAACCACCGTAGACGCGCGTGACCGATTTCCACAAATGCAGCGGCAAGGTTTCGCTGAAGGCATCATCGTAGATACCGCCGAATGCGAAGTCATACAACATCAGGCCGACGTCCTTTGGCAGCGGAATCAACTGCGTACCAGACGCCTTGACGCCCACATGCCAACCCAACAGCAACAACAAGGGCACTATCAACGGCGTCAGGCTACGCTTGATACGCGGCCACAATTCAGGCCTGACAACTTTCATCGGTAACTCGACGGTTTGTTCCACGATAAATCCTTCCAGATAAAACTAAGCTAGATACTTGCTGCCTCGATACGCAATGCTTTACTTCGCTTGCGGATTAAAACTGGCATCAATGAACTTGCCGTAATCAGGCAACTGGCGGATTTGCTTCTTATCCAGCATTTGCGAACCGTAGTACTTCGCGCGCTTGATCCACTCATCATCCAGTTTCCAGGTCAGCTCGACGTTAGGTGCAGCCAGCTCCACCACCTTGGCTGGCAAGCCTAGCTTCTGCTCCGACATCTCAACGAAGGCAGAGCGATTCGCCATCGCGTACTCTGTCGCCTGACGATGGATCTTTAGGAAGACCTTGATCAGTTCCTGCTTGTTTTTCAGATTGTCTGCATGCGTAGTCATGACCATATTCACAGTACCGGTCGGAGTCGAAT
>JBEBUE010000385.1:0-3058 GCA_040393485.1 Herminiimonas sp. | reverse complement strand
CGAGACCCGGGCCGAGCCTTTGGGGATCGACGTGATCGTCGGTTCGGTTGAGGATTCGATCAAGCGCGGTACCGTACGCCTGCGCAATCCGCTGACTGATTCGCGTAATGCGGCACAGGCAGTGACCTTGCTGGAAACCATCGCTGAACACAAATTCGACGCCTGCATCGGCGGTGCCCGCCGCGATGAAGAAAAAGCACGCGCCAAGGAACGTATCTTTTCGTTCCGTGATGAATTCGGCCAATGGAATCCTAAAGCGCAACGTCCGGAACTCTGGGACCTGTACAACACCCGCGTCCATCCGGGTGAAAACATGCGCGTGTTCCCGATCTCGAACTGGACCGAACTCGACGTCTGGCAATACATCGCCCGCGAAAAACTCGAGCTGCCATCGATCTACTTTGCGCATCAGCGTGAAGTGATCCCACGCAATGGCTTGCTGGTACCACTGACACCATTGACCCCGGCCAAGGAAGGCGAAACCGTCGAAACCCAGACCGTACGTTTCCGTACCGTCGGCGACATCTCCTGCACCTGCCCTGTGTCGTCGGATGCCGACAGCGTCGAAGCCATCATTGCCGAAACCGCAGTCACCCAAATCACCGAGCGCGGCGCAACCCGCATGGACGATCAGACGTCCGAAGCATCGATGGAAAAACGTAAAAAAGAAGGATATTTCTAATGAGTGCCCAATTGAATCCGGCCGTTGCAGCATCGGCTGAACGTGGCTTGTTGCGCTTTATTACCGCTGGCTCCGTCGATGATGGCAAGAGCACTTTGATTGGTCGCCTGCTGTTCGACAGCAAAGGTATCTTTGCGGATCAACTGGATGCGATGTCACGCGCCAAGCACAAGCGCACCGTTGGCGACACCATCGACCTGTCGCTCCTGACCGATGGCCTGGAAGCAGAACGCGAACAAGGCATCACGATTGACGTGGCCTATCGCTACTTCGCGACCCCCAAACGCAAATTCATCATTGCCGATACCCCGGGCCACGAACAGTACACCCGCAATATGGTGACAGGTGCATCGACTGCAGACGCCGTCATCATCCTGATCGACGTCTCCAAGGTCAAACTGGGCGACGACGGCAGCGTGGAATTGCTGATCCAGACCAAACGCCACTCGACCATCGCGCACCTGCTGCAGATCGAACACGTTATCGTGGCCGTCAACAAAATGGACCTGGTGAACTACGACCAGACCGTCTACGACCGTATCGTTGCCGCATACTCGGAGTTTGCAAAAACACTGGGCCTGAAAGATATTCGCCCTATCCCGCTGTCCGCCCTCACCGGTGACAACGTGGTGGCCAGCGCCGGCAATATGCCTTGGTACCAGGGTCCGACCCTGATCGAATTGCTGGAATCCCTGAGCGTCTACGACGAATCGCACGATGAGCCGTTCCGCTTCCCCGTACAACTGGTAGCACGTCACAACGGCCATGAAGCGGATGACTTCCGTGGCTACATGGGTCGTATCGAAGCAGGCAAAGTCCGTAAGGGCGACAAACTGGTGATCCAGCCTAGCGGCCAGACCGCGACCGTCAAGGACATCCAGACCCTCGACGGCTCACTGGAACAGGCAGTGGTCGGCCAATCGATCACTTTGCTGCTGGAAGAATACGTCGACATCTCGCGCGGCGACATGTTGTCCGCTGCAGAGCGTCCAGCCGAATTGCTGAAGACCGTCAATGCTGACCTGTGCTGGCTGTCGGAAGAACCACTTGATACACGTCGCAAATACTGGCTCAAGCACACAACCCGTCAGGTTGCAGCGCGTGTTACCAAGATCGATACCCTGCTCGACATCAACACACAGGAAAAACGTCCTGCCGATGAAGTCAAACTCAACGGTATCGCACGTGTCAGCCTGAATGTCGCGCAACCATTGGCAGCTGATGCTTACGACGCGATTCGTTCGACTGGTTCGTTCATCCTGATCGATGAAGTCACGCATCAAACCGTGGCTGCCGGTATGATCCGCCTGGCATAAGCAATATTTGCCATCTTCGTAGCAACCTGACCGTAGCAGCATGACAGAAGAAAAAAAAACGTACGGTAAAGTGTATCTGGTCGGTGCCGGCCCCGGTGCCGTCGACCTGATTACCGTACGCGGCGCACGCATCCTGGCACAAGCGGATGTCGTACTGCACGATGCATTGGTCACACCTGAAATGCTGGCACTATGCCCGCAGGCAGAGAAAATTTCTGTCGGCAAGCGTAGTGGCCAGCGTTCCACCGCACAGCTCGCGATCAATCAATTGCTAGTCGATTGCGCTGCCAAATACAAACTGGTGGTACGCCTGAAAGGCGGCGATCCGATGCTCTTCGGGCGTGCCGATGAAGAACTGCATGCGCTCGAAGCGCACGGTATAGAAATCGAAATCATACCCGGCGTCACTACTGCCTTCGCTGCTGCCGCGGCGACCCAACTACCGCTGACCAAACGCGGCATTGCACGCAGCATCGCCTTCTTTACTTCCGCTACCGCACCTAACCAGCCGGACCAGCTCACGCTGCCAGATTGCGACACGCTGATCCAATACATGGGCGGCCGTGAAGCCATGGTGACTGCACAAAAACTATTGGAACAAGGTCGCTCACCCGACCTGCCTGTCGTCATCGTGGAAAACTGCAGCCTGGCGAATCAAAAGATAGTGCGCATGAACTTGCGCGAACTGGAACGCGGTTTGCAGGATACGCAGGGACCGGTGCTGGTGATGATAGGGGCGGCGCTCGCTGCCCGTAGCAGCGCAGACTAACTCAAGCAAATCAGTTCAGCGTGGCCACGCAATAACTGGCCATCGCCTGCAATACCAACTCATTTTCCCCGACTGCTTCAACGATCTTGAAAGTGACTGCAGGATGTTGCTGCTGCAGCTCGTCTACGATGCGCGGTAAATCTGCCCGTACATGACCGCCCTGTCCGAGGAAAATCGGGACTACCGTCACATCCGTCACACCGGCCTGCACCAACTCATCCGTCAACTCAGGCAAACGCGGCGTCATCAGCTCAAGGAAAGCCAGCTTCACCACCGACTCGGGTGACTGCG
>JBEBUE010000384.1:0-3063 GCA_040393485.1 Herminiimonas sp. | reverse complement strand
TGTACGACATAACTGGCATAGACGTTGCCTGCTACCAGTCGCATTAAATTGATCAGATAAATTTGATTTAGGTTCAACTAAAACTCGCGCTACAGCGTTAAGCGTAGGCAGCTTGCATACGCAACTTGGCTGCCAGTTCAGGCTGGGTCTGTGCAATCTGGTTCGCTTTGCGGTTCAATGCAAAACGAGTCTGTGCCGGAGCCGATGCCTGCACAACAGCGCGTTTGCTGATACGTTGTGGTGCAGCGTAAGCAGCACGCATACGCAGTTCAGCAGCCAACGCAGGTTGTGTTTGTGCGATTTGGTTAGCTTTACGATTCAACGCAAATGCAGTTTGCACCGGGCTTGCTACATTGACAGCTGCTTTCTTGGCAACAGCGACTTTTTGACTAGGAGCGATCGCCAGCAAGATGCCGCGCAGCAAGGCCAGGGTAAGTGGTTTAAACAGCAATGCCAGTGCGGCTACGCCAGCTACCGCGATAATCGCAGGGCGTGCCGGGCTGTAGGTCAGGCCAATAGCGGCCAGAACTGCTGGAACGGCGATCAGCGCCGGATGTGTGTATGTGCTATTCGATAAAGTAGACATGATGATTTCCTTTTTTCTCTAATAATCCTTGTTGTTGCATTGCAGTATAGGTAGGATAGAGATATAAATCTAATTTCAATTTTGGATACCAGTCATCGATTTCGTGAATATGTCTGCTAATCTCCTGATTGAGCCTTTTTTGGTAAAAATAATATGAGTTTCCTGACCCTGGATTTGAACTTGCTGCGCGTTTTTGACGCCGTCATGACCGAGCAAAACCTGACCCGCGCCGCCAATTTGTTGGCAATGACACAACCGGCCGTTTCCAACGCACTGCGCCGCCTGCGTGACACGCTGGGCGACGAGCTGGTAATCCGCACGGCACACGGCGTGAAGCCGACTTCGCGCGCTGAAGAGCTATGGCCGGTGGTACGCCGTGCGCTGTCTGACCTGGAAGCCGCGGTCACGCCTGACACCTTTGACGTTTCCCGCGCGAACACGACTTTCCGTATGGCGATGGCGGATGCGACCGCTGCGCTGTGGCTGCCATTCCTGGTACGTGCGATTGAGAAAGACGCACCAGGCCTGAATGTCCGTATGGTGCCGCTGACTACCCGCGAACCACGGCCTATGCTGTTACGTGGCGATATCGACCTGGCTATCGGCTTTTTCCCGGGTGTCGCGGCGCAGTTGGCAAGCGGACAAAACACCGCCGTTTCGCAGATCCGCCATGAACGTCTGTACACCGGTGAATACGTTTGCGTGATGCGAAAAAATCATCCTTTGGCCAAAGTCGAACTGACACTGGACAATTATTGTGCAGCGCATCATTTATTGGTGAGTTTTTCCGGTCGTGCCAAAGGTTTGATGGATGAAGCATTGACCAATCTTGGTCGTGAACGGCGCATCCTGCTGACCGTGAATCAATTCTTTACTGCCGGTCGCGTAGTCGCCAGCTCGGATCTGATTACGGTCTTGCCGCGCCATTTAATCGCCTCTACCGGTATGGCAGAAGCGCTGATAGCCAAAGACTTGCCGTTTGAATTACCGGATGTGCACGTGGATATGCTGTGGCATGAACGGGATGCGCGTAACCCTGCACATAAGTGGTTGCGTGAACAATTGAGCGCCAGCACGGAAGAGGGTATAGGACGCGTCAAGAAGCGACGCTAAACCGCATCCTCAATCTCTTGGTTCTTAATCTATATCGCAGACCAGGTACTCGAGGATAGCTGCCATCAAGGCATTGATTTCTACATAGTTACCCGGGCTGGCATTACGCAGCTCGGCTTCACTTTGTACATAACGCTGCGGCACCAATTCATCAGCGCAATGCCGGATGATGGAATCGGCACTCTCCGGTGTGGTTTCCAGATGGAACTGCAAACCAATGACGCGACTCCCGACCTGAAAAGCCTGGTTGCGACAGGCGGCACTGCTGGCCAGGTGGATAGCTCCCTCCGGTAAATCAAAGGTTTCTCCATGCCAGTGGAAAACATCGACCTTGGCAGGGAAGGCCAGTCCGTCCAGCATCGCTGGTTCAGCAGTAATAGGAAACCAGCCTATCTCTTTCTCTGCAGCCGGATAAACTTTAGCGCCCAATGCATTTGCTATCAGCTGTGAACCCAGGCAAATTCCCAATACCGCCTTATGTTCAGCAATCGCCTCCGCGATAAAGCGTTTTTCTGCAGGTAACCACGGCAAGGTCTCTTCATCATTCACACTCATGGGACCACCGAGTGCAATGATCAAATCAATTCCATCCAAAGGTGGAAACTGGTCTGATTCAAACAGCCGTGTATAGCTGATCGTCATGTTCCGTTGTAGCAGCCACTCTTCTATGCTGCCCAAGCCTTCAAAAGGAACGTGTTGTAGTACATGTACGTGCATACTGAGACCAAAGCGTGAGTTGATCGGATAGCGCTGGTGATGAGACAGCATAAATGGCGACCGCCACAGGACAAGGACTTTAACACGCGTTTCATTTTCGTTCCGGCAACGCAATATCAGGTTTGCATAGCGACATGTATATCATGCATATTCCTACCTAGGCATGCTGGATCGTCCGGTCGATTTACACCGAAGCCGGGTCAGGAAATAGGCATCCGTTCTACGCCGGGCATACCATCTGTATTTCTCTACGGAATATCTTATTGAACTCACAAGATATCGTAGAGTCGTATTAACTCGTCTCCCACTACTTGAGTCCTCTTATGTCTCGTACAAAAAAAATAATGATGTGGAGCGCCATCTGCTTTTCCGCGCTATTACTTATCTGTGTGCTCTTCCTTTTACTGTTTGACTGGAATAGGGCGAAACCCTGGCTGAATGAAAAAGTCAGTGAAGCGACAGGTCGTCGTTTTGCCAACAACGGCGATTTAGTCCTGACCTGGCAACGTGCAGAACCCGCAACCGGCACCTGGCGCGACTGGGTACCGGCACCACGCCTGAGTGCGCATGACGTTACCCTCGGCAACCCGGAATGGGCCAAAGCTGATAGCAATATGGCGGAGATAGGCCACATTACTTTCTCAGTA
>JBEBUE010000383.1:0-3080 GCA_040393485.1 Herminiimonas sp. | reverse complement strand
AGTTGTTCCAACATCAATTGACGACACATTACCAGATGCACCAGGTGCTCCGGCCAATCCAAGGCTTGTCCATGGGCTTGCAGGCAGTGTGATTGTGGCACCGCTGCTATTTACTTGCGCAAATTCAGCAACTGCCAACTTGACCGGATCAACTTGCGCAAGCACGGTAGACAATTTAGCGCGTGTCACATAGTTTTGATACTGTGGAATCGCCACCGCCGCCAAAATACCAATAATCGCAACAACGATCATCAGTTCGATCAGCGTAAAACCGCTTTGTGCTTTTTTCATCATTTTCATCGATTTCATCTTTTTCTCCTGGTTTGGGAATACAGGTAGCTTTTCCACCCTATCAGCCATACAGCAATCGCTGTGCCACCCCAAATTCAGTCTAATCTTACGAGATTGTCACAATTATTTAACGAAAAGTAACAATTTTGGTTAGGCACGCGCCAAAATTTGTCACATCGGGCGATAAATTTTGTCTTGCGGCAGTGCAGCGAGGCGCGAATACGTCAGGCTTCCTGCAGAAAGATGATGTCGGTGCCTGACAAGTGGATTTGGTCGCCATTGCTCAAGGGCTGGGTTAACGTGCCTATGGATGCGCCATTGACGACAGGGTAATCGTCGCCTTCGACGTGGGTGAGGCTGTAGCCTTGTGGGCCTATCGCGAATACCGCGACATGTCGTCCCGGGCGACCGATGGTCGTCAAGACTTTGCTCAACGCGACTTCCTTACCCGCGCTGGCTCCGTTGAGAATTTTGATAACGGCTGTTGTACTCATGATTGCTTCAAGTGAATCCCGATACGATGGTTCTGTAATTTGCTGCATGTCGCCCAGGTCTTCCATGCCGCTCATATTGCTTGCAAATTCCACTATGGACTCTTCCACGTTGGCCGTCGCGCAATACTGGATGGTGTGCGTAGCAAGTGAGATGACATCGCTGTCTTCCAGTAAGTGCTTCGTCACAACTTGGCCGTTGAGCTGGCTGCCGTTGGTACTGCCCAAATCTTCAAAATAGCAGCCGACCGGATGCGAAATGATCACCGCGTGCTCGGCGCTGATTCCGGCCGCGTCTATGACGATATCGTTATAGGCGCGGCGTCCTATGCTGGTACGCTCTTTCAGCAAGGGGAATTCCTGTAGCGCGACACCATCTTTTGCCAAAATAATCGTAGGCATTGCTTTCCAGCTTCCCTTCTCGCTTATCTGTTTACACCTGTGCAGGCGGACTCAAGACCACAATATCAATATTTATGCCAAGTCAGGACTTGAAGCTGGCCGTGAGACGTGCCCACCACGCCTTTGGCGTTGGCACGCACGATTCCACTTTCGCCAGCATCACGGAAATATTGTCGCGTCCGCCATTGTCATTCGCAGCCTGCACCAGCGAGCTACATAATAATTCAAGATCCGTATCGTTATCAGCCAACATCGCGCTCATCTGCTCGCTGGCCAGCATATCGGACAGACCATCCGAACACAGCAGATAGATATCGCCATCCTCGGTCTGGTAATCGTTGACTTCGACATCGACGTGCGGGGCTACGCCGAGCGCACGCGTAATCAGGTTTTTATTCGGGGCGAAACGCGCCCATTCCGGACTTACCAAGCCGGCATCGATCTGTTCCTGCAGTTGCGAATGATCGCGAGTGATTTGGGTCAGTTGTCCCTGACGAAAACGATAGGCTCGGGAATCGCCGACATGCGCCACGATAATGCGGTCATGATGGAATAAAGCCGCGACCAGGGTAGTCCCCATCCCGCTGTATTGCGGCTGGATGCGCGCCACTTCCAGGATTTGCTCATTAGCAGCCAGGACTGCATCTGCCACCAGTCGCTGCATGGATTTGCTGCTGGCGGCGCGGCTCTTTACCTGCAATTGCTGTAGTTGCTGCTCGAGCGCAGCACGGAAAACGGTAGTCGCTATACCGCTGGCAATTTCGCCTGCATTGTAACCACCCATCCCGTCTGCCAGTACTAATGCCCGATAAGCCTCAATGATTTCTACCGCGTCTTCATTGTGCGCACGCACCAAACCCGTATCGGTTTTGGCGGCGAATTGAAGCTCGACGGAATACGTCATAAAGATGGCAGATTAGCGACTGGGTTTTAAGCGGTGGACGTACGAATTTTTCTTGTATCGGCGAACTTATATTCCCGACAGGAACAGATCATATCCTGCTTTCAGGCCCAAAATAGACGTTTACGGCTATCCGACCACAGCCAAGACATGAAAACTGCCTCGTTTATCGCCATCCACGCTGCTGCAGGAAGCTATTCATCAAAACCGCCAACGGATAGTCGCTCACCCACAGATGCACCTCTATAATGGCAAGGATGCATACATAGTGTCATGAAGACGCGATCATTAATTCAGGTTTTATCATGGAGAAGATGCCCTTAGAGCAGGCATCAATAATTAAATATGACCACAGTTATCTACACCCACGACGCTTGCCTGGAACACAAACCCGGCACCGGACATCCGGAATCGCCCGAGCGCCTGAAGGCCGTCTTGCGTGCTTTGCGCACCCCGGAGTTTGCTGCCGCGGAATGGCGCGAAGCGCCTATGGGTACGCGTGAACAGGTATTACTAGTGCATACCGAATACTTTGTAGCCGACGTCGAAGATGCGTCTCCGTATCGTGGCACCATGCCGTTGGATGGCGGCGATACCGTCATGTCACCAGGCTCGCTGGAAGCTGTCATGCGCTGTGTGGGTGCGGCCTGTGCCGGGGTTGATCTGGTGCTGGATAAGGAAGCACACAATGTCTTTTGCGCCACCCGTCCCTGCGGCCATCACGCTGAACCCAGTCGCGCCATGGGTTTCTGTATTTTTAATCAGGCCGCCATTGCTGCTGCCTACGCCTACGAAGTACATAAACTGGAACGCGTAGCCGTCATCGATTTCGATGTCCATCACGGCAATGGTACGCAAGCGGCGTTCTATGACAGGCCTGAGCTGTTCTATGCATCCAGCCATCAGTCACATTTCTACCCCGGCACTGGACTGGAAAAGGAAACCGGCATTGCGCACAATATCGTCAACGTGCCGCTGCCACGCGGCTGTGATTC
>JBEBUE010000382.1:0-3126 GCA_040393485.1 Herminiimonas sp. | reverse complement strand
CTTAAAATCTCTCGCCGGTAACGGTGTACCGGTTCGATTCCGGTCCCGGGCACCATACTCATGAAAGTCTATGACCTCTGCTGTGAGCTGGAACATCGCTTCGAAGGATGGTTTTCTTCCGAAGATGATTTCCTCACGCAATCCTCGCAAGCGTTGATCGCATGCCCCATGTGCGGCAATCATCAGATCAAACGCCTGCCATCTTCCCCTCGTTTAAATTTATCCGGTGCGACTACGCGCGTGGGCGACAATAGCGTTGCGCGCCTGCAGGAGCAGTTAATGGACTACGCCCGCAAGGTGGTAGCCAATACGGTTGATGTGGGCGATCAGTTTGCCGAAGAAGCGCGCCGTATCCATTACAAGGAAGTACCCGCACAAGCTATACGCGGTGTGGCCACATTAGAAGAATGTACTGAGCTGGCGGAGGAGGGCATCGCTGTGACGCCATTGCCACTTCCTGTCCCCGTCAAACAAACACTCCAATAATTGATCGGAGATGATATGCGTCAAATTGCATCGCTGGCCGAGCTGAAAACTTTGCCTGGGCAAGAAGTAGCAGTATCCGACTGGCTGCAGATTACGCAGGAGCGCATTAATCAGTTTGCGCAGGCCAGCGGCGATCATCAATGGATACATGTGGATGCCGAACGTTGCCAGCGAGAGTCGCCGTACGGCATGCCGGTTGCGCATGGTTTCCTGACCCTGTCCCTGTTGCCCATGTTGTTGTCCGCATCGATCAGTTTCCCGCCGTGCAAGCTGGCGGTGAACTATGGCCTGAACCGGGTAAGGTTCCCGGCACCGGTACTGGTGGGGCAGCAGATCCGTGGACGTATGTTATTGCAGTCGCTGGAAGAAATAGCGGGCGGTGTGCAGATGGTGTGGCAAGTGACAGTGGAAGCAGATGGTGGCGATAAGCCGGTCTGTGTGGCGGAGCTGATACTGCGGCATTACGCTTAATTCAATACACGGGCTTTTATCTTCGGGCGATGTTCGCTGCTGGAAGCAGGCAGTGAGCATCGCCCGTTTTTATTTAGCGTTTCGCGTATTGCGTGGCACCAAATAAAATTTCCTTGGATTTGTCATCGGCGATAGGTTTGCGTACGTCAACGAACAAGGTTGTCCCTTTTTTGACGGCTGGACGTTCGCTGATTTCGTCGAACCATTTTTTCAGGTGCGGGAAATCGCTCAATTCTATGCCCTGGTTTTTCCATGAACGCAGCCATGGGAAAGTGGCGATATCCGCGATGGTATAGCTGTCGCCAGCCAGATATTTGCTTTCCGCCAGACGACGATCAATGACGCCATACAAGCGCTTCGCTTCATTCGTGTAGCGATTGATTGCGTATTCAACTTTCTCCGGTGCATAGATGCGGAAGTGATGGGCTTGTCCCAGCATCGGGCCAACGCCACCCATTTGGAACATCAGCCATTGCAGGGTAGTGAATTTCTCGCGATCAGTATCGCCGAGGAATTTGCCGACTTTGCTGGCGAGGTACACCAGGATCGCACCGGATTCAAACAGAGACATTTCCTTGCCGTCCGGACCGTCACTATCGATGATGGCGGGGATCTTGTTGTTCGGCGAAATTTTCAGGAAGTCGGGGGTGAATTGGTCGCCGTTGCCGATATCAATGTGATGGGTGCGGTAAGCGAGTCCGCATTCTTCCAGCATGATGTGGACCTTATGGCCATTCGGCGTAGCGGTGGAATAAACGTCTATCAATTTTTTCTCCTGAAGGTAGGCACAGCGGATAAGCGCAAAGGCGTGCACAAAAATGCATATGTCGGACAAGATTATGCAGAAATTCGGCGTTCCTTGCTTTGACCGTGTGAAAACCGGCGGCATGGCTGCCGCAGCAATATGGGTAGGGGTTTAACGCAGGCGCGACTTGCGGTATTGATGCAGCATTTCTTCCATCGTGCTGAGGCGCGATTCAGTTTGTAGCGGCAGTAGCGGCGAGTAGTTGATGGTTTGTATTACCCAATCGTTGCTGCGCTCACCGACGTCCAGCACATTGATGCAACCGGGAGCCTGCTCGATATTGCCGAGGAAAATACGCTGGCTGGTCATTGCATAAGACAGGAATGCGCGATTCACGCCACCGTGCAGCACCAGCAGTACGGTATCCCAGCTCGGGTCTGCGCGTAGTTTGTCTATCGCCGGATGAATGCGATCCAACAATTCGCCTACGCTTTCACCATCAAGGAATTTCTTGTGTTCTGCAGCCATGCTGGCGAAGGCATGTGTGAACGCCGCTTCCAGGTCGTCGTCATGTATGACCTCCAGTACACCGCCACGTACCTCCTGGAATTCCAGCCATGATTCGATTTCGATTTGCTGGCCGGTCTCTGCCAGTACACGGGTCGCTGACTCTATCGTGCGCGGCAGGTTGGAAGTAATGACGCGATCAAACTGTATGCCCAGTCCGGCAAATACTTTGCCTGCCGCTGTGGTTTGGGCGCGACCTTTTTCATTCAACGGTACTTCGTCCGGGGGATAAGCTGTGCCGTCTGCATCAAAGTAGGTGACATTGCCGTGACGCATAAGGTAGATACGTCGTCTTTTTTCATTTGTCATTTGTAATGCGGTTTTCTTTTTTCGAGGAATGCATTGATGCCTTCCAGCGCATCGCGATGGTTGAGGCTTTCAACGAAATGGAATTTTTCTGATTCGAAATGCTGTGCCAGCGTATTGCTGCTGCCTTCGCGTACCAGCGATTTGATACGTTCGACCGCATGGCCAGATAAGGCGGCCAGCTCGTCGGCCCACTGTTGCGCCGCGGTGAGGGTGGTGCCGTCAGGTACCAGGCGATTGATCAGGCCCAGCTGATGCAGGCGTGTCGCTTCAATCGCTTTGCCTTCCAGCAGGATTTCGGTCGCCAGTTGACGCGGCAGAGCCTGGGTCAGGAACCAGGATGCTCCGCCATCCGGCGTCAGGCCAACTTTGGAGTAGGACATGGCGAATTTGCTGTTGCTGCCGGCAACGATCAGGTCGCAAGCGAGTGCCAGCGAAAACCCGGCACCGGCTGCTGCGCCTTCGATTGCCGCGATGACGGGTTTCGGGCAATCGCGTATCGCTTCTATCCAGCTGCGCAGACTATCTACTGCATCGCCTTGTTGGTTTTT
>JBEBUE010000381.1:0-3126 GCA_040393485.1 Herminiimonas sp. | reverse complement strand
TCTTATTTGTCACAGGGGCTTTCGATTGCACTGATACCGGCTTTGCAGCAACTTTAGATGAAACTTTGGCTGCAGGCGTTTTCGCCGCCGCTTTGCTCGGCGAGCTTGTTACTTTGGTCTTGGCAGCCACGGCTTTAGCCTGACCAGCCGACTTTGCGGCAACTACTTTCTTCTCAACAGTTTTACTTGTCTTCACCGCAGCAGCCGGTTTGGCTTTGCTCGCGGTGAGGGTTTGGGTTTTCGCGGGTTTCTTCATTGCATTCGCCATTGGATCAACTACCAAGGTTATGCTCTTGAAGCGCGGTTAAGCTTGCGCTCGACGAGCTGATTTGCGCATTCAACTCCGGCTTACGCCCGCGCAAGTTTATTGATTTTCTTTCCGATTACTTTATTACCACCATGTCTAAGAGCTTGAATCGAAAGCCTTTAATTATAACATAAGAGGGAACACTTCCCCTCCCTGAGAGAGCAAAATTAGCCTCTTTGCATCATTTCCGCCTGCGCCTGACGCCGCAATTGCTCTTGTTGCAGGGTCAATTCGCGGAAGCGCGCCTGCGCTTCTTCTCCGGCCAGTCCGCCTGCTACCAATTGCTGCAATTCATCGCGCAAGGCCTGCATTTTGATCTGCCTGATCGCACCTGCCAGCTCCAGCCGGGCCAGTGCCACATCGGACTCCGGTTCCGCGGCAATTTCTGCAATCAGCGGCTCCAGATCCGAGCCACTGGAACGCAGCATTTCCGCCAGGATCGCAAAGTTCGCCTGCGCGCCCATGTCGCGCCCCAGGGTGACCAGCTGCATCAGCATTTCTTCACCATCAGGTGCCAGGCGCACCGCTGCATCGATAGCCGTCTGATCCATTTCTCCCGCCAGCACCGGATGCGCAACCAGCAAGCGGATGATCTGGCGTTCCAGTCCCTGCGGTGCCGCACGCTTGGTACGCGGCGGCGGTGCACGCACGTGGGAAATCGGCTGCGACAGTTCAAACAGCGCTTCGATTTCAGCCGGCGTGCTTTCCGTTATCTGCGCCAGGCTACGCACTATCTGCAAACGCAGTGACGACGGCGGCAATGCCTGCAACAGCGGCTTGGCATCGAACTGCGCACGGGCACGGCCTTCCGGCGTGCCGAGGTCGTTGTCACCGACGGCTTCCTTCAGCAAGAACTGCGACAAAGGCATCGCATCCTGCACCTGCTTTTCGAATGCGTCGCTACCCAGTTCACGGATGTAACTATCCGGATCGTGCTCGCTCGGCAGGAACAGGAATTTGATGACTTTGTTGTCACCTGCATGTGGCAAGCTGGCTTCCAACGCGCGACGTGCAGCGCGACGACCAGCCTTGTCACCATCAAAACTAAAAATGACCTGGTCGGTCTGGCGCAATAGCTTTTGCACATGGATAGGCGTACATGCCGTACCCAGGGTCGCTACTGCCTGCGGAAAACCCAGCTGCGCCAGCGCAACCACGTCCATATAACCCTCGGTCACCAGCGCATATCCTGCTTCGCGGATCGCCTGGCGCGCCTCGAACAAACCATACAGTTCGCTACCCTTTTGAAATAGGGGCGTCTCGGGCGAATTCAAGTATTTCGGCTCGCCGTTATCCAGTACGCGACCACCAAAACCGATCACCTGACCCTTGGTATTGCGTATCGGGAACATGATGCGGTCACGGAAACGGTCATAGCGTTTGTGGTGCGAGCCGTCTTCTTCAACCCGGTCGATGACGAGGCCGGATTCGACCAGCGCCTCGACGTCATAATCCGGGAAAACCGAACGCAAACCATCCCAGCCATCAGGCGCATAACCCATGCCGTAACGGGCTGCAATTTCACCAGTCAGGCCGCGCCCTTTGAGGTAGTTCTTTGCTCCTTCGGCATGGCGCAATTGCTGGCGATAGTAGTCGCAGGCGCGCGACATGGCTTCCGACAGCGCCAGGCTTTTAGCCTGATGCTCGGCACGTTGCGCCGGCGGCAAACGATCCTCTGCTTCCGGCACGATCATGCCGACGTTTTGCGCCAGGTCCTTGACCGCTTCAACAAAGCCCATGCCCGAGTACTCGATCAGGAAACCGATCGCCGTACCATGCGCACCGCAGCCAAAGCAGTGATAGAACTGCTTGGTCGGACTGACGGTAAAGCTGGGGGATTTTTCGTTATGGAACGGGCACAGGCCCATGAAGTTCGCGCCGCCTTTTTTCAGCTGCACGTAACGACCCACCACGTCGACGATGTCGACGCGGTTGAGGAGATCCTGGATAAACGACTGTGGTATCACGCCGGCAGCTGAATGCTGGAGACGATCAGGCTTTGGTCAGGGCAGACTTTACCAGGCCAGACACGGCAGTCATGTCGGCACGGCCAGCGAGCTTCGCTTTGAGGATAGCCATGACTTTGCCCATGTCTTGCGGACCGGCAGCACCGGAAGCAGCCACCGCAGCGGCAACTTCAGCCTGCACTTCGGCATCCGACAATGCGCTCGGCATGTAGGTCGTCAGCACTGTCAGTTCGGCTTGTTCGATATCAACCAGGTCCTGGCGACCGCCCGCCTGGAATTGCGAAATCGAATCCTTGCGCTGCTTGATCATTTTTTCGATGATGGCTTGCACTTGTGCGTCATCGAGTTCGATGCGCTCATCGACTTCTTTTTGCTTGATGGCAGCGGTAATCAGGCGAATTGTGCCCAACTTGCCTGCTTCCTTGGCGCGCATCGCCGCTTTCATATCTTCTGTGATCTGTTCTTTCAGGCTCATACGCACTCCGATATTTGATTATTCAAGCGATCATTAAAAACGCCAAAACCCGCTGCGGACCAACACCGGAGCGGGTTTGCGACTAATTCTGTTTACCGCACGCACTCTAGGGCGCGCAGCAATAAGAATTAGTACAGTTTCTTAGGCAATTGCTGGCTGCGGATACGCTTGTAGTGGCGTTTCACAGCTGCAGCGAGCTTGCGCTTGCGTTCAGCAGTTGGCTTCTCGTAAAACTCGCGCGCGCGCAAATCGGTCAGCAAACCAGTTTTTTCAATGGTGCGCTTGAAGCGACGCATAGCGACTTCGAACGGCTCGTTTTCTTTAAGGCGGATAGTGGTCATGTAAATGTAAACCAATGTTGGGTAGTGAGTCGAAGA
>JBEBUE010000380.1:0-3200 GCA_040393485.1 Herminiimonas sp. | reverse complement strand
CGGAGCGCCTTTTTATATCTGGTCTTTACGTCTTGTCTGCCAGCAAAGTCTTCAAGTCCTGCACGATAGGATCGATGCCCTGCCCGTGTCGGATGAACAGGCGGATACGACCCTGCGGATCAAACACATAGCTGCCCGCAGTGTGATCGACGGTATAGCTGCCCGGTGTCTTGCCCGGTACCTTTTGATAAAACACTTTGAATTCTTTCGCGACCTTCTCGGTCTCGGCCAGGTCACCGCGCAAGCCGAGGAAGCGCGGATCGAAAGCCGGTACATATTGCGCCAGCAAGGCCGCCGTATCACGCTCAGGATCTACCGTAACGAACAAGACTTGCACGCGATCCGCATCCGGGCCCAGCGCCTTCATCACGTTCGACATTTCCATCATGGTGGTCGGACATACGTCAGGGCATTGCGTGAAACCAAAGAACATCACGACCGCCTTGCCTTTGAAATCGGCCAGCGTACGCAGCTTTCCATTGTGGTCATGCAGCGAAAATTCCTTCGCATAGCCCAGGCCGGTCAGGTCGGTGTTATTGAAAACTTGCTTGTTTTTATCGCTACAAGCAGCCAATGCAAATAGCGCGGCGCAGATTACCAGAAGGGAACGGAAACGCATGTTTTCAGAATCTCAGATAGTGGTCGACCAGCAAGGCCGCAAACAACAGGGACAGATAGATGATCGAATAAGCGAACATCTTGCGCGCAATCATATCGGTGTAATGGCGATAAACCTGCCATGCATACCAAACGAAAATAGCATCCAGGATCGCGACCGAAACCAGGTAAATCAATCCGCTCATGCCAACCGCAAACGGCAACATGGTGGTCGCGACCAGCGCAATCGTATACAGCCAGATGTGGAATTGGGTGAACTCGGTACCATGCGTGACCGGCAACATCGGCAAACCTGATTTCGCGTATTCATCACGGCGGTAGAGGGCCAGCGCCCAGAAGTGCGGCGGCGTCCAGATAAAGATAATCAGCACAAGGATCCAGGCTTGCATAGGCAAATCATTGGCCACAGCAGCCCAGCCCAACGCGGGCGGCATCGCGCCGGACAAGCCGCCGATCACGATATTCTGCGGTGTCGCTGGTTTCAGGATGATGGTGTATATCACCGCGTAGCCGACGAAGGTTGCAAAGGTCAGCCACATCGTCAACGGATTCACCAGGGTATACAGCACCCACATCCCGGCGCCACCGATCACACCTGAAAACACGAGTGTTTGCATTACAGTAATTTCGCCACGTGCCATCGGACGACGCGCGGTGCGTGCCATGCGTGAATCGATCTCGCGCTCAACCAGGCAATTGATCGCAAATGCTGCGCCGGCCAACAACCAGATACCGATAGTTGCCGACACGACTATCTTCCAGCTTGGCAACTCAGGGGTAGCCAGGAACATGCCTATCACGGCGCAAAAAACTGCCAGCTGCGTTACACGCGGCTTGGTCAGGGCCCAATATTGGGCGATACGGTTCGGAGAGGCGGTCAGAGTAGTCATGCGTAATCGGTGGGTACAGCCTTTGAGCGCGTATCAGTTTGATGCGGGCCCACAATTTGTCCCGGCAGCACCGGGGATTCTAGCCTTGTAGTTTAACATGACCAGCAGCAGGACTAGCAGTGCCGCACAACCATTGTGCGCGACTGCCAGCGCCAGCGGCCATTTCAGTGACACTGTGGCAATTCCTATCGTGATCTGCAAAGCGAGCGCACCTAGTACGCCGCGCGCTATCGTGCGCAAACCTTCAATCTGGTAAGCCTTGTAGCAAACCCAGGCAATGTAGCCTGCCACCACAAAGGCAAACATCCGGTGCGTCCAGTGGATAGCCGTCAGTGCCGGGAACGGCAGGTATTCGCCGTGAGCCGTCATGCCCAGGCTGCGCCAAAGCGTAAAACCATTATCAAAATCCATTTGCGGAATCACCGCACCGTGGCACAAAGGGAAATCGCTACAAGCCAAGGCCGCGTAATTGGTGCTGACCCAGCCGCCCAAAGCGATCTGGAAGGTCAGCAGGATCAGCGCAATCAATGCCGGGATACGCAAGGCGTAAGCACGGTCTGCCACTGGCGGGTGTTCCTTCTGCCGCGCGCCAACCCAGGTCAGCATACCAAGCAAGGTCATGCCGAGTAAAAGATGGATAGTGACAATGATGGGCTGCAGTTTCATCGTCACTGTCCACGCGCCAAAGGCGCCCTGGATACAGACAAAGATCAGCAAGGCAACCGGAAAATGCGGGGAAAATTTATGTATCGTACGACCGCTCTGCAACCAGAAGCGCCAGGAGATAACGACGATGGCAATGATGAGCACGCCTATGCCCATCGCCAGATAGCGATGGATCATTTCGACCCAGGCCTTCATCACGGTAACAGGGCCATCCGGCATTAATGCTTCCGCAGCACGGATATGTTCCATCGCCTGCAACGGATTGGCGTGACCATAGCACCCCGGCCAGTCAGGACAACCAAGACCGGAATCAGTGAGGCGGGTGAAAGCACCAAACATAATCACGTCAAAGGTGAGGAATAAGGTCACCCACACCAGCTTGCGATATTTATCTGGATCTTTCGACGACCAGACAATGACAAAAGCCAGCAAGGCGACAAATACGCCCTTGCTGCCCAGCTGGAACAAAGTGCCTGAATCAACCAATTGCGGAAGCCTTTAATAATTTATACAAATCTTTTTTGATCTTGTTCGGGTCGGCGTCTTTCGGGAAACGCATCATCAAATGGCCAAGCGGATCAATCATGTAAATGTGATCGGTCACATCTGTACCCTCATCCACCGGCAACCACGCACGTACCGCTTCCGGCTTGATGCGCAACATGTCGGTGCCATCGAACTCACGGATTAGGATGGTATCGATAGGCTTGTCGTCGGTGATCAGCCATACGCGCTCTATACGATCCATCTCCTTGCCTTGGGCCAGGCGTAACTGGCGTATATCGTGCAATTTCTTTTCGCATGAGGCCGAACACTCGGCACCACTGACCAGCAACATGATCCACTTGCCCTGATAGCTCTCGAGGCTGGCGGGCTTCTTATCCAGCGTCATCGCATCCAGCTTAGGTATGGGATAGTTGCGTGGATCCAGGATAGTGCCGTAATTGGTACGGCTTTGCGGCTTGATCACATAGTAAGTAAAGTAAGACAGGATGATGGGTGCCGCACACACCAGAATCACAGCCA
>JBEBUE010000379.1:0-3219 GCA_040393485.1 Herminiimonas sp. | reverse complement strand
TGAAACCTTCCGCCTAGAGCCTGATCAGGGCAGACGATCTGGCGCAAGCATCCGCGCAACTTGCGGAAAACGGCTGGGGCAGCAAACCGGTCGCCGGTTGCCAGTCACTCGGTGCCATGCTGAATTTACGCCTGGCACAACCGGAGAGCCTGCTTGATCTCGACGCATTTGAATCGCTGCGTGCAGTCACCGATACCGGAGACGCTATCCGGTTTGGTGCAATGACGACGCACGCTGCGATAGAAGACAAACGTGTACCCGATCCAAGTCAGGGCCTGATGCCTTTCGTGGCGCGCGGCATTGCATACCGTGCGGTACGCAATCGCGGCACGCTCGGCGGCAGCCTGTGCCACGCCGATCCTGCTGCCGACTGGATCAGCACCATGCCTTTGCTGGGCGCCACCCTGCATGTCCTTGGCCCTTCCGGCCAACGTGATATTGCGGCACGCGATTTCATGACGTCGGCATATGAAACGCAACTGGTGGACGGAGAAATCCTGGTCGCAGTCAGCGTCCCCAAGCGCACAAACACCATGCAATGGTCGTATCGCAAGTTATGTCGCAAGACCGGAGAGTTGTCGCACGCGATGACCTCAGGCATGCGTGATAGCAGCGACGGCAGCGAACGCGTCGTGATCGGTGCTTTGGACGGTGCACCGGTTGTGATTGAACGGCCGGGCCTGATGACTGAATTGCTGCAAGGCGCAGTACGTGAACAGATCGTGCGGCAAGCTGCGCCCGAACTGGAACTTGATCGTCGCCACACCTTGATGGAGATGTTGAGACTGGTGGCATTGGATATGGGGAAAACACGATGAGCGCATTACCGATCGCATTTCCAGAGGTGGCAACCACCTCGGTGGAATTGAATGTCAACGACCGTTGCTACCAGCTGACTTTGCAGCCGCGTACACATCTCGCCGATGCCTTGCGTGACCACTGCGGACTGACTGCCACGCACGTTGGTTGCGAGCAGGGTGTGTGTGGTGCTTGCACCATCGAGGTAGATGGTGCACCACAGCGCAGTTGCCTGCAATCGGCAAAGCGTTTTGAAGGCAGGCAAATCCGTACGCTGGAAGCCTTTGATGACGACCCGCTGATGGCGAAGCTGCGAGCGGCATTTTCTGCCGAACATGCATTGCAGTGTGGCTACTGCACGCCCGGCATGCTGATGACAGCGCGTGACATCGTATTGCGTTTGCCTGATGCCGACGAGGACAGGATACGCGAGGAATTGGCGGGCAATCTGTGCCGCTGTACCGGTTACTTCGGCATTGTGCGCGCGATCCAGCGTGTGCTGCGCGAACGCGACTCAACAGTTTCATCTCAGGAGATCACTCATGCAGCTTGAACAATCCTTTCATATCGCAGCACCGATCGACTCCGTGTGGAAAGCCTTCCACGATATCGAGTTGCTGGTCGATTGCTTGCCCGGCGCTTCTATAAATAAAGAGGCGACAGCGACTGAAGAAGGCTCGATCCCTTTGCTGTTCAAGGTCAAGCTCGGTCCCATCGCGGCCAGCTTTGCCGGACAGGGACGCCTGAATCTGGATGAAGCATCGAACAGCGGCGCCATCATCGGTACCGCGGTCGATGCGCGCAGCAACAGCCGCGTCAAAGGTGAAGCCAGCTTTACCGTGAGCTCTGCCGCAGGCGGCGGCACCGATGTGCAGGTTAAGGTCGATCACAGCATCACCGGCTCACTTGCACAGTTCAGTCGCGAAGGCATTGTCCGCGCACTGGCGGAACAGTTGACCAAACAATTCGCAGAGAACCTGCAGGCGCGCCTGCCACAACCGGCCAGTGCGAGTGACGTGCATGGCAGCGGTGTCGCAGATATGGCATCGACAGCCCCGGCCAAACCGCGGGCAGCGCAAAGAGACACGTCTTCGATAGACCTCTGGACCCTACTTAAAGCGTGGCTGGCTGGTTTGTTTTCCAGCCGTCGCAATTAATCACATAGCACCCACACTCTGAACTGATCAATCAGATATTTACTCACTTCGGACACTAAGGATACTTAATATGAACTGGCACATTTCAAAATCACTGGCAGCCTGTCTCGGCTTCGCTATGTTTACTGCGACCTCTGCGTATGCACAGGAAACCATCAAGATCGGCGTCAGCGAACCGCTGACCGGACCGGTCGCGGCTTCCGGTACCTACGTCACCAATGGTGCGCGTATTGCTGCTGATTACGTCAACCAGAATGGCGGCGTACTGGGCAAGAAGCTGCAGCTCGTCATCGAAGACAACAAGTCCAATCCACGCGAAGCGGTGAACTCGGTCGAGAAGCTGATCTTGAAAGATAAGGTGCCAGTCCTGATGGGCGCATGGAGCTCCACCTTCACACTGGCGGTCATGCCTAAACTGCTCGAATACGGCGTACCGATGGTGGTAGAGACTGCATCGTCCAGCAAGATCACAACAGCAGGTAACCCTTGGGTGTTCCGCACCAGCCCGACTTCCGCGATGGAAGCCAAGGCCTTTGCCAAACTCATCGATAGCTACAGCCCGGCTATTAAAAAAGTTGATTTCCTCGCTGTGAACAATGACTGGGGTCTGGGTGCTGCGGTTGAATTCAAAAAAATGCTGGAAGCAAAAGGCATTGCGATTGGCCGTACCGAAACCATGACGCCTGATATGACCGACTTGTCGGCGCAGCTCGCTGCATTGAAAGGCAGTGGCTCCGACACCGTCATCGTCACTTCCGGTATCGAGCAACTGACACTGGCGATCCGCCAGGCTGGCGAACAGCGTTTGCCACAACGCATTATCACCACCGGTGGCTCCTTCCCTGAGCCATTGCTGAAAACGCCTGGCCCTAAAGGTTATGTCAGCCAGCATCTCTTGTTCTTTGCACCATGGGCACCGGAGCGTGCGAAACATCCTGCGATTGCCAAGGCTTTCATGGATGGCTGGAAAGCACGCAATCTTGAATTCGCAGGACAGACTGAAGGCTTCCGTGGCTTCGACGCGATCCTGACTATCGCCGAAGCGATCCGTGTTTCCGGCAAGGCAGAACCAGCGGCGATCCGTGATGCACTGTGGAAGGTACAAGTGCAGGGCGCCAATGGTGATATCGCCTTCGGCAAAGAAGGTCCGGCAGGTAAGGAAAGCGGCCAGGCGGCACCGAATGTGTATGTGGTCGAACTGAAAGACGGCCAGGTCACGGTCAAATAATGCATGGCGTGCGGGGTCGCATCTTGCGGCTCCGCC
>JBEBUE010000378.1:0-3225 GCA_040393485.1 Herminiimonas sp. | reverse complement strand
CGCCGACTTTAAGTGGGGTAAATAAATGATTAGTCATCGTATTCTTTCTAAAAAAATTGTCTGGGATTACATCTGCAACCAAATGTGCAACCGTATTTGCAACTGCTATCAGGCAACCGCCGCGACCGCAGTCACCTCTTGCTCTCCGGCCAGGCGCATCGATATGCGCATTGCCACTACTGCTGTTAGCGCAAGCACACCTGCCGCCAACGGAACTGCCTGCAAACCGAAACCAGCGCTAATGACGGAGCCACCAACCCATGCACCAAGCGCATTGCCGACATTGAACGCACCGATATTCAGGGTCGCCACCAGGTTGGGTGCTGCCTTGCCAAATATCATGACATTGACCTGCAAGCCCGGAACCGCAGCGAACGACACCATCGCCCACAGGAATAAATTAATTTCTACCGGGATCAGGCTCGGGCTGGTCCAGCGCACCAGCGAGCTGACGACCGCCAGCGCCAGGAAGATGCCGGTTAAGGCCGTTCCCAGACGCCAGTCAGCGAGGCGACCACCGATGTAGTTACCTACCGTCAGGCCAACACCGATCAGGAACAAGGTCCAGGTCACACCGTGCGGCGACAGATGCGTCACGTCTTCCAGCAGCGGTGCAACATATGTAAACAAGGCGAAGGTCGCAGCAGAGAACAGCATGGTGGTCGACAGCGCCGCCCATAAACCGGCATTACGCAACTGGCCGATTTCGGCACGCAGGTCCGTCTTTTCTTCATCACGTTTGGTCGGCATTACACGCCACAAACCGATCAGCGACAGCACGCCCAGTACGGCGACGACCCAGAATGGCATTTGCCAACCGGCGACCTGCCCGAGTGCGGTACCCAGCGGCACGCCCAGTACATTGGCCAGCGTCAGCCCCGTGAACATCAGCGCCACTGCAGAGGCTTTGCGATTTTCAGGAACCAGGCTGGCTGCAACCACCGAACCTATGCCAAAGAAAGCGCCGTGGCACAGCGAGGTAATGATGCGCGCCACCATCAGGAAGTCGTAACTCGTCGCAATCGCGCACAGTACGTTGCCGATGATAAAAATACCCATCAATAACAACAGCGCACGTTTGCGCGGCAAGGATGCTGTGGCCACCGCCATGACAGGCGCGCCGATGGCGACACCTAAGGCATAACCACTGATCAGCCAGCCGGCGCTGGGTATCGATACCGACAAGCTACGCGCCACATCAGGCAGCAAGCCCATGATGACGAACTCGGTGGTACCGATGGCAAAGGCGCTAAGCGCCAGGATGACTAAAGCTAAAGGCATACAGTCTTTCTGAAGATGGGATTACAAATCGCCGTGTATCGAATCCAGGAAGGCCTGGATCGTGGCTTCATTGCGTTTGAAAAACACCCATTGACCAACACGACGCGGAGTAATCAACTCGGCTGCCTGTAAGGTCGCCAAATGGGCGGAAATAGTGGATTGCGACAAGCCACTGCGCTTGTCGATCATGCCGCAGCAGACACCAAAATCCAGCGGGTGCTCCTGCTCTGCGAAATACTCTTCAGGTGACTTCAGCCAGTTCAGGATTTGCCTGCGTACCGGATTAGCCAGCGCTTTGTGAATAGCATCTATGTCCATGATGATCCTTCTCTATGTCTCTATTTAAGTCTCTATTAATTACTTTTCGCTAAAAGGCGAAATAAATATCGCCTTTATTAGAAGTTAATATCGGCATTTTACGATATATAAAAATTGTTTGCTGGCGATGGCCATTTTTGCCGCTTACGCCTCGCAAGCAGATCGGAATTCCAGCTCTTGGCGCAGTAGTTAACAGGCGTGGATAGCCCTGTTAACACCTGCATCCTTGTCATAAGCCTGTCATGCTCCAGTGCAACAATGCCGCACAGAAACATATCCAAGCAAGTCCAAACGGCTCTTACGCCAGGCGCTCCGCCTGCGGCACTTGCCCACCATCCAATGGAAGACCTTCTGCCATGACCATACGCCTGCGCATCACCCTACTCGTCATACTGACCTTTATTGCCATTTCCCTGATCGGCGGCTATGCGGTATTCCAGTCACGCGGTAGCGCGGTCGAGGTTAAAAACGTCACCGAAGGCGTGGTACCCAGTACCCTCGCCTCGTCCGACCTGGTGGCACAACTCAAGGAAGTGCAACTCTCTGCGATGGCCATCGTGTCCGAGCCGGATCAAGAGATTGCGATACAGAACAATGAAAAACTCGCAGGCAAAAAAGCCATCCTTGAGAAAGCACTGGACAAGCAACTAGCGCAAGTCGATAGCCAGGCACAACGTGGCCTGGTCGAGCAGGCGAAAGAAAGCCTGGTCAATTACTTCGATGCGATAGACAGCACCATGCAGCTCAAACTGGCAGGCAAGGAAGAAATCGCCAAGGCCTCGCTGTTTGGCAACGTCATGCAGTTCCAGCAGGAACTGGAACAAATCATCGACACCTTGCGCATCGAAAAAAACCGCAGCAAGGACGTCGCTATCGCCTCCCTGAATGCGAACCTCGCGACTACCACCACTGCGATTACAGTCGTCACCATCCTCGCTGTGATCTTCCTCGCGACCATCGGCTTCCTGCTATATCGCCAGATCACCGGCCCGATCAGCCGCATGCAAAAAATGATGAGCGAAATTGCTGCCAGCCAGGACTTTACCCGTCGCGTACCTATCGACCGTATGGATGAGGTCGGCCATTCGATCAAAGCCTTTAACGGCATGCTGGAAAAAATAGAGGAAGCATCTGCGCTGGTACGCCAGAAGACGGCCGACATCCAGACCATGCTGCAAAACATCCCGCAAGGCATCCTGACCATCGTCGATGGCAACAAAATCCACCCGGAGTATTCGGCTTATCTAGAAACCGTCTTCGAAACCAAAGACATCGTCGGTCGCGACATCATGGATTTTGTGTTTGCCGACACTAATCTCGGTGCTGATGCACTGGCACAGATGGAAGCTATCGGTGGCGCCTGCATCGGCGAAGACCTGATGAACTTCGAATTCAACCAACACCTGATGGTCGGTGAAATCGAAAAACGCATGCCTGATGGCCGCGTCAAAGTACTGGACCTGAGCTGGTCCCCTATCGTCGATGAAAACGACATGATCGTGCGCCTCATGCTGTGCGTACGCGATGTGACAGAACTGCGCCAACTCGCAGCAGAAGCCAATGAGCAAAAACGCGAACTCGAAATCATTGGCGAAATCCTCGCCGTCAGCCAGGATAAATTCCATG
>JBEBUE010000377.1:0-3240 GCA_040393485.1 Herminiimonas sp. | reverse complement strand
TGAAAGGTGCATATGCGCAAAACAAAACTTCCTTCTGGCCTGGCCGTACCCGTCCTCGGACAAGGTACCTGGTATATGGGCGATGAAGCACATCGTCGCGCGGACGAAATCGCCAGCCTGCGACTCGGCCTGGATCTCGGCATGACGCTGATCGATACCGCTGAAATGTATGGTGATGGCGCATCGGAAAAACTGGTCGGCGAAGCGATCGCCGGACGCCGTGATGAAGTCTTCCTGGTTAGCAAAGTCCTGCCTAGCAATGCATCGCGCAATGGCACCATAGCCGCCTGTGAACGCAGCTTGCGTCGCCTCGGCACTGATTGCATCGATCTGTATCTGTTGCACTGGCGTGGTCGCACGCCGTTTGCAGAAACCATCGCTGCATTTGAAGCACTGCAGGACGCCGGCAAGATCCGTCACTGGGGCGTCAGCAATATGGATGTGGATGACATGCGTGAAATTGAGCGCGCACCTGGCGGCGATGCGATGGCGACCAATCAGGTGCTGTACAACCTGACACGCCGCGGCATTGAATATGATTTATTGCCGCGGGCGCAGGACCGGGGTTTGCCATTGATGGCTTACTCACCGATAGAGCAGGGCCGTCTGACCGAATATCCTGAAGTGCAGGACATCGCCGACCGGCATGGTGTGACTCCGGCGCAGGTGGCGCTGGCCTGGGTATTGCGTCAGGAAGGTGTGATTGCGATTCCGAAAGCATCGACTCCAGAGCACGTGCGGGAAAACCGTGCCGCCCTGGATTTGCAGTTGACGGCGGAAGACCTGGAAGAACTGGATGATATGTTCCCGCCACCGGACGGACCGGAACCGCTGGAAATGATTTGAGGGTTGCAGTCCTGTGGTGACGCTGTTCGTGTCACCACGTGCTTTTAGTTTGCTTGCTGCTCGCTGCAATCTTCGAGCGCACCACGCAGTAAATCGAATGCGGCCTGCCGGAATTCTTCGGCCTGGCTGCATTTCATCTTCAGGCGCAGGGTGACCGCATCACCATATTGCGCATCGATTACGCTGACTCCCTGTTGTTCGCAATAACGGCGGAAAGTCGATTCATCGGCGAACTGCAAGGCATAGCGCCGTTCGCACATGGGCTCGACCGGGATCAGTTCCGCAGTTTTTACCGCTTCCGAGATCGCCTGCCCGTAAGCCCGCGTCAAACCGCCGGCGCCCAGCTTCATGCCACCCCAGTAACGCACCACCACAGCCAGTACATTAAAGACATCCTTGTGCACCAGCACGTTGTATATCGGGCGTGCGGCGGTACCAGATGGCTCGCCGTCATCATCCAGGCCAGAGTCGCCATCGCACATCAGTACCCAGCAAAAATGCACGGCATTTGGATGGGCTGCACGCAACTCGGCCAGTTTGGCGCGCGCCTCTGCCCGCGTTGTCAGCGGGTAGAGCAGGCCGATGAAGCGGCTTTTCTTGATTTCTATTTCGGCAGTGGCCGGTGCGACAAGCTGGTACATGGTTAAGCAGGAAGCAACAGAGCAGTGATGATAAGCGACTAAGTAGCTAAGCGCCTAACCCAATAGCGGCGTGATGTTTTCAGCTGTCACCCCATATTCATGGGATGGGCGATGTTGCCCTGCGGATATAACATCAAATCGTCGGGAGTCGTTAATACAGACGATTTCCTGCTGCGCCGCGGCGCGCTAGCCATTTCCCGACGCAAGAAATCCCCTTATGCATTACTTGCCAGACCGCTCCTCGCTACATCAGGCAGAGGCGGATGGCGTTCCTGCTCAATTTATCGAAAGTCGTTCATTATGAAAAATCTGAAAATCGGTCAGCGCCTGACACTGAGTTTCGGTGCCGTGGTCGCGGTACTTATTATCCTCGCAGCCATTGCCTATACCCGATTGGACAAACTGGACGCAGCGATCAGCGTAGTCAGCAATGATCGTTACCCGAAGACCGTCAATGCCCACATCATCAAGGACACGCTGAATGAAACGGCGCGCAATATGCGCAATGTTTTGCTGATGACGGATGCAAAGCAAATCAAAGGCGAACTCGACACCATCGCGCAAGGTTCAATCACGATCAGTGCTGCGCTTGATAAGCTGGATCGAACCATCAAAAGTGAAAAAGGACGGACCCACGTCAAGGCACTGACTGATGCCCGTAGCCGCTTTACGCCGCTCAAGGACAAATTCGTCTCCCTGGTTGAGCAGGGTTTGCGCGCAGAAGCGCAGGCATTGTTGTTTGCTGAAGTACGTCCCGTACAACTGGAATACATGCTGGGGCTGGACAGACTGGTAGAGTTTCAAAGCAATTTGATGCACAAAGCAGGTGAAGACGCACACGATCTTTCGGCCAGCGCGCAGCAGCTGGTCGCCATATTGTCAGTGATTGCTGTCATTATCAGCGCCTTCCTTGGCTTCCTCGCGACGCGCAGCATTACCCGCCCATTAAGCCAGGCGGTTGGGCTTGCACGCAAAGTGGCGGACGGCGATTTGACCGGAACCATCGTTGTGACGTCTAAAGACGAAACCGGTCAGCTTCTGCAGGCATTGCAGGATATGAACAGCGGCCTGGTTCGCATCGTGACGCAAGTGCGCATGGGCACCGATACGATCGCCACCGCATCAGGCCAAATCGCCACTGGCAATCTTGATTTGTCGTCGCGTACGGAAGAGCAGGCCAGTTCGCTGGAAGAAACAGCATCGTCGATGGAAGAACTGACATCTACGGTTAAGCAGAATGCCGACAATGCACGTCAATCCAATCAGCTGGCCATGACCGCATCGGAAGTCGCGGTACGTGGCGGTGCTGTGGTGTCGCAAGTGGTCGAGACGATGGGCTCTATCAATGATTCAGCCAACAAGATCGTTGACATTATCGGCGTGATCGATGGGATTGCATTCCAGACTAATATCCTGGCTCTGAACGCGGCAGTGGAAGCTGCACGCGCTGGTGAGCAGGGCCGTGGTTTTGCGGTGGTGGCGTCGGAAGTGCGTAACCTGGCACAGCGCTCGGCCAGTGCCGCAAAAGAGATTAAAACCCTGATCGATGATTCGGTGGAGAAGGTAGGTACCGGTTCGCGCTTGGTGAATGAAGCGGGTGCGACGATGGGTGAGGTAGTGGAAAGCGTACGACGCGTGACCGACATCATGAGCGAAATCACCGCGGCCAGCCAGGAACAGACGGATGGCATCGAGCAAATCAATCAGGCCGTGATGCAAATGGATCAGGTTACCCAGCAAAATGCCGCATTGG
>JBEBUE010000376.1:0-3296 GCA_040393485.1 Herminiimonas sp. | reverse complement strand
AAGACACGCACCGGCAAAATCCTGCGCGCCACTGCAGAGAATCGTGAGACCAGCGCAGCGATGGGCATCAACGTGACACGTGTTTACGTACTGGTGTTCACACTCGGCACCATGCTGGGAACGATAGGCGGCGCACTGGTGATCCCGAACGCCGCGGCCTCGCTCGGCATGGGCGTGGAACTGGTGGTTGAAGCATTCGCGGTAGTCGTCATTGGCGGTCTCGGCAGCATGAAGGGCGCAGCAGTCGGCGCACTCATAGTCGGCCTGATACGCGCACTCAGCGCAATGATTTATCCGGAAGCAGAGATCCTGGCGATCTATGCAATTGTGTTGGCAGTCCTGATCTGGAAGCCGGCCGGTCTTTACGGAAAGGCGGAAGCATGAAACCGAATATAGCCAATACCGTGGACGACACCATGCACAACATTGCGCCGAATGCGCAAGAGAGTGATTTCGTCGCGCCACCCGGCATCCCTCGCATCAAACTGATCCTCGGCGGCCTAGTCGTTGCATTGCTGGCGATTGCACCATTCATCGTCAGCCAGTACTACATGACTTTGCTGATTCCGTTCTTTGCCTATGCAGTGATCCTGCTCGGCTTTAACCTGCTGTTCGGTTATGGCGGCTTGCTGTCGTTCGGTCACGCACTGTTTGTCGCCATTGGTGCTTATGCCGCGGCGGCGCTGGTATCCAAGACCGGCATGGTGTCGTTTGAGCTCATGTTGCTGACGGCCATCGTCGCGTCTGCCGTCATCTCGCTGCCGATCGCATGGCTGGCCAGCCGCTTTACCGGCATCTTCTTTGGCATGCTGACCTTGTCGTTCGGGATGTTGTTCCACTCCTTCCTCAACAAGTTCTATTACATCACCGGCGGCGAAAGCGGCATGCGCGTGCCACGTCCCACCCTGTTTGGGATGGAGCTGGATCAGTTCGATAAAACCGCCTTCCTCGCGGGGCCGTTCTATTACTACTGCCTGCTCATGATCCTGTTGCTGGCGTTTGTGATGTGGCGCATCGTGCGTTCACCTTACGGTATCCACCTGATGGCTTCGCGTGACAATCCGGTCAAGGCGCTCTACCTCGGCGTCAAAGTCCGCAACGTGCGCGCGATTGCATTCGTCATCTCGGCTGTGTATGCAGCCATCGGCGGCGTGATCCTTGGCATCAATACCGGCTTGGCTGATCCGGAACTGGCGTACTGGACACACTCCGGCCATCTGGTCTTCATGGCAGTGCTCGGTGGTTATCAGGAATTCCTCGGACCGGTGCTGGGTGCCTTCGTCTTTATCCTGCTGCAGGATGAGTTGTCGTCACTGACGCAGTACTGGCGTTTCTTCCTCGGCGCCATTCTGGCGATCATGGTGATCGCGCTGCCGGGCGGCATCATGGGTGCCATCCGCAAAATCAAAGGGAAGGGAGAGCAGTCATGATGAACAATGATGTACTGCTGCGCGCAGAACAGGTTTCGCGTCACTACGGTGATTTCATCGCCTTGCAAAATGTCGACCTGTCGGTATCGCGTGGTGAATTTGTTTCCGTGGTCGGTCCGAATGGTGCGGGCAAGACCACGCTGGTGAATGTCCTGACTGGCTTGCATCAGCCAACCACTGGCCACGTCAATTTCGCCGGTTCCAACATTGCCGGTGTCGGCGCGGTGGACCTGGCCACGCGTGGCCTGGCGCGTGCATTCCAGCTCACCAGCATTTTCCCGGAGCTGACAGTACGCGAGACGATTGCGGTCTCGGCTTGCTCATATCTGAATATGCGCTGGAATAGCTTTGGTCATTTATTCGGCAGCCGCAAGGTCAATGAGATCGTGGTACGTACTGCAGATGCGTTTGGCTTGTCACCGTGGCTCGACACCAAGGGCGGCTCACTGCCACATGGTCGTCGCAAACTGCTCGATGTCGCCAGCGCATTCGCCCTGCATCCGAAAGTGATGTTGCTGGATGAACCGACCGCAGGCGTTTCCACCGCCGATAAACACGGCGTCATGGAAACCCTGTTGCGTGCCGCCAAACATATGGGAATTGAAGCCATCATGCTGGTAGAACATGATATGGACCTGGTGTCGCGTTACTCGACGCGCATCGTTGCAATGCAGGCAGGCAAGAAGATAGCCGACTTGCCGCGCGATGAATTTTTCGCCAATGAAGAAGTGGTCTCCATCGTTGTCGGTAAAGGAGCGCACTGATGTCACTCGCACTTGAAAACGTCAATGTCATCCTGGCGGGCAACCCGGTCCTGCGCGACATCTCGATGCGCGTCAATCCGGGTGAGCTGGTGTGCCTGGTCGGTCGTAATGGCGCCGGCAAGTCCACTACCTTCCGTTCCATCATGGGCTTCCAGGCGCTGAAGTCGGGCGCCATCAAATGGAAAAGCGATGCCATCAATGGCATGCAGACACACAAAATCGTTGAACTCGGCCTCGGCTATACCCCGGAAGGCAGCGATGTATTCGGCGACCTCACCGTCGAAGACAACATTGCATTGCCAACCTGGACCCGTAAATCGGCACGCAGTGCACAGGAGCGGATCGACGAAGCGTATGCGGTCTTCCCCAAGCTCAAGCAATACCTGCATCGTGGCGGCCAGCAGTTGTCTGGTGGTGAACGCAAGATGGTATCGATTGCGCGCGCACTCGCACTAGACCCTGAACTGCTGTTGCTGGATGAGGCGTTTGAAGGTTTGTCACCTGCCATCATCCCGACCATCAGCGAAGGCTTGCAAAGTATTTTGAAGCAGGGACGCGGCGTGTTGCTGGCAGAATCCAACTTCTATCACTTGCCACCATTTGCCGATCGTTTGTATGTGATCGAACGTGGCGAGATTGTGTTTGAAGGAACGCTGGCGCAGGCAGAAGCAGATGCGGCAACGATGAAGATCATCAAGGGCACCTGAGGCGGTTCATGCTGGCAGGTACACAATGCCTGTCGGAATAGTTGCAAAGGTGTTGAAATAAAAATGCCGTTCAATTTTTATTGGATGGCATTTTTTATTCGTTGGTTTGTTTGGTTTAGTGGGTGCTAATGTTGCTCTCTCTCCGTGGAGAAGTGCGTTGCCCGGGGTAGCCGGGCGGCTACTCACTTTTCTTGCTTCGCCAAGAAAAGTAAGCAAAAGAAGGCGACCGCAAGAGTCGTTGCCCGCTGCGCGGGTACGTCAAAAGCAGCAGCCTTGTAATTTCACGTCAGTGCGTGACTACGTTCAAACGAAGAGGCTGTGCTTGGTGTTCCACTGTGACGATGCCGTTTGTGCGGGACAGAAAATGGAAAAAGAAGTGGGTGTGTCTGAGCGCA
>JBEBUE010000375.1:0-3324 GCA_040393485.1 Herminiimonas sp. | reverse complement strand
GATATACGGCCTGCCACACAACATCTTCAACAGCAGCCTCTCCGCACTACAGGAAATCACCGGCAGTCGCATCGCGCGCATCCTGCTGGATCCTCCTTCCGACGCCATAACGGCGCAGATAGCACGAACCCGCGAATGGGCCGCGCATAGTGAGAATCACGTCTGCACACTGGGCGACGCAAGCTATCCAAAAGCCTTACTGGAAATCCACGATCCACCCATCCTTCTATATGCCAAAGGTCGTATCGATTTACTTAGCCAGCCATCACTCGCCGTCGTCGGCAGCCGCAATGCCAGCGCACAAGGCATCAGCAACGCCGAGCAATTCGCGGCAACACTCAGCGCCTCCGGCCTGACCATTATTTCAGGGCTTGCCCTCGGTATAGATACCGCCGCACACCAGGGCGCATTACAAGCCCTGTCACACGATCCGCAGTCCGGTTCCACCATCGCCGTCATAGGTACCGGTGCAGACATCGTCTATCCGGCACGCAATCGCGCACTCGCCCACCAAATCGCCGAGCACGGCTGCATCCTCAGCGAGTATCCGCTCGGCATGCCTGCCATCGCTTCCAACTTCCCGCGTCGCAATCGCATCATCAGCGGACTTGCACGCGGCGTGCTGGTGGTGGAAGCCGCCTTGCAATCCGGCTCACTGATTACCGCACGCATGGCAGCCGAGCAGGGCCGCGATATGTTTGCGATACCCGGCTCGATACACTCGCCGCTGGCCAAAGGTTGTCACCTGTTAATCAAGCAAGGCGCGAAGCTGGTGGAGTCGGCGCATGACATACTGGAAGAACTGGAATATGCCAGTACACCGGCGGTGCAAACACGTGCAGCGATAGCGCCGCCAGACGATGCGCCGTATGCGCAAGTGTTGCAACACATGGGCTATGACGCGGTGGATGTAGACACACTGGCACTACGTTGCCAGCTCGACATGGCAGAACTGCATACCCACTTGCTGGCACTGGAACTCGATGGGCATGCAGAAGTATTGGCCGGTGGCCTGTATCGCCGCGTTGCCTGAAAGCCATTACCGATTTCAATTTGCTATCAGTCACCAACAAAAAATTCGTCCGCTATAGTCAGCATCATTTTTAATGGTATGCTTGATCCCAGTAAGCGCTGTTTTTGATCTGCCGCTGTCGTAACACCTCTTTGTAGTGTGTGTTGTGTAAAGAGCGTGATTCATACGCATCCGATCCTGACGGCACCAAATGGTGACGTCTTAACCCAAGCGCTACGGTGAAGCCATGTTTGACGTCCTAGTCTATCTGTACGAAACCTATTACCGGCCTGATGCCTGCCCGGACTCAGAGGCGCTGGTAAAGAAACTATCCGCTATCGGCTTTGAAGAAGAAGAGATCGCGAAGGCACTCGGTTGGCTGACTGCGCTGGCTGAGACCACCAACGAACTCTCCGACTCATACCCGCATCAGACGGCGTTCTCCTTCGGCATCCGGATCTATGCAAGCCAGGAAATGGATGTACTGGGCACACCTGCGATCGGCTTTATCCAATTCCTCGAATCGGCCAAGCTGATCAACCCGGTGCAGCGTGAGATCGTCATCGAGCGTGCGCTGGCAGCGGGCGAATCGCCGATTTCCCTCGAAAAGCTGAAAGTCATCGTGCTGATGGTGTTGTGGAGCCAGGGCAAGGAACCGGATGGCCTGATTTTCGACGAGCTCTTTGTTGACGACGAAGATGCACCACCACGGATGTTGCACTAAGCGACAGACCGGGCAGGCATGTCCATCCCCATCGGACATGCCTCTTCAACAACATCCATGTTGTCTCCCGCTTGCGGATTCCCCAGCAACGCGCTTATCATTGGCCGCTTGACGGCTCTGCAATTATTATATTAGGTGGCTTTTCATGAGAAATTGCCACTGCGATAAGCTGCAAGCCGCATCTTGTGCGTATAACGCCTATATAGAAGCACCCCTTTCGAGATCCTATTTACTATGACAAAGACCCTCATCATTGCCGAGAAGCCATCCGTCGCGAACGATATCGCGAAGACGCTCGGCGGCTTTACCAAGCACGATGAGTACTTTGAATCCGACGAATACGTCCTTTCTTCCGCAGTCGGCCATCTGGTCGAAATCACGGTTCCGGAAGAATATGACGTCAAACGCGGCAAATGGACCTTCACCCATTTGCCGATGATTCCGCCGCATTTCGCACTCAATCCCATCGCCAAGACCGAATCGCGCCTGAAAGTGCTGAACAAGCTCATCAAGCGCAAGGATGTCACCGGGCTCATCAACGCATGTGACGCCGGGCGCGAAGGTGAATTGATTTTCCGCCTGATCGCGCAATACACGAAAGCCAAGCAGCCGATCAAGCGCCTGTGGTTACAGTCGATGACACCCGGTGCGATCCGCGAAGCGTTCAAGAACCTGCGCAGCGATGAAGAAATGATGCCGCTGGCCGATGCCGCACGCTGCCGTAGCGAAGCTGACTGGCTGATCGGTATCAATGGCACCCGCGCCATGACCGCCTTCAACTCGAAAGAAGGCGGCTTCTACCTGACCACCGTCGGCCGCGTACAAACACCGACGCTGTCTATCGTCGTCGAGCGCGAAGAAAAGATTAAAAAATTCGTCCCGCGTGATTACTGGGAAGTGCGCGCTGAATTCGTGTGCGCCGCCGGTATCTATCAGGGTCGCTGGCTGGATACCGCGTTCAAGAAAGATGAAACCGATCCGGAACGTCGCGCCGAGCGCCTGTGGAGCAAAGCTGCAGCCGAATCCATCGTCGCAGCCTGCCGTGGCAAGCAAGGTAACGTCACCGAAGAATCGAAACCGACCACTTCGATGGCACCGGCCCTGTTCGACCTGACCAGCCTGCAACGCGAAGCCAATGCGCGCTTCGGCTTCTCGGCCAAGAACACATTGGGTCTGGCGCAGGCGCTGTATGAAAAGCATAAGGTACTCACTTATCCGCGTACCGATTCGCGCCACCTGCCGGAAGATTACTTGCCGACCGTGTTGCAAACGCTGGATGTGATAGCCGAAAACAACAACTATCACCAGTTCGCGAAGCAAATCACGGACAACAAATGGGTCAAGCCGAACAAGCGGATTTTCGATAACACGAAAATCAGTGATCACTTTGCGATCATCCCGACCACACAGGCACCAAAGAATCTGTCCGAGCCGGAACAAAAGCTGTACGACCTGGTGACACGTCGCTTCATGGCGATCTTCTTCCCGGCTGCAGAGTTCCAGGTCACCACGCGCTTTACCGAAGTCTCCGGCCATCAGTTCAAGACTGAAGGCAAGGTCATGACCAATCCGGGCTGGCTCGCGGTTT
>JBEBUE010000374.1:0-3341 GCA_040393485.1 Herminiimonas sp. | reverse complement strand
GCGCCGAATAAACTGCAAGGTAAATTCGACGTCGGCGGACAGGAGCAGTTCTATCTGGAAGGTCAGATCTCCTACGCCATTCCAAAAGAAGGCAGCGGTATGCATGTGTATTGCTCGACACAACACCCGAGCGAAATGCAACATCACATTGCCCACGTGCTGCATGTGTCGTCACACGACGTATTGGTTGAATGCCGTCGCATGGGCGGTGGTTTCGGCGGCAAGGAATCGCAATCGGCATTGTGGGCCTGCGTCGCTGCATTTAGCGCAGCCCGTTTGCGTCGTCCAGTTAAACTGCGCGCCGATCGCGACGATGACATGATGGTCACCGGCAAGCGTCATTGCTTCGCCTACGATTATGAAATCGGCTATGACGACAAGGGCCTGATCCTGGGCGCGCGTATAGACATGGTTTCGCGCGCTGGTTTCTCCGCCGACCTGTCCGGTCCGGTGGCGACCCGTGCCGTCTGCCACTTCGACAATGCCTACTATCTGTCAGATGTCGAAATCCACGCCATGTGTGGCAAAACCAATACCCAGTCGAATACCGCCTTCCGCGGTTTCGGTGGTCCGCAAGGCGCGATTGCGATTGAATACATCATCGATGAAATTGCGCGCAATCTCGGCAAGGATGCACTCGAGGTGCGCCGCCTCAACTTCTATGGCAGCAGCGATGCAGATGGCCCGGATGCACGCAACGTGACACATTACGGCCAGAAGGTCGAAGACAACGTTATCCACGCACTGGTAGACGAACTGGAAGCCAGCAGCGAATACCAGGCACGCCGCGCGGCGATCAATGCATTCAATGCGTCGAACACCATCCTGAAAAAAGGACTGGCGCTGACACCCGTCAAATTCGGTATCTCGTTCAACGTGCCGCACCTGAATCAGGCAGGCGCTTTGGTGCACGTATATACCGATGGCTCGGTGCTGGTGAACCACGGCGGTACCGAAATGGGGCAAGGTCTAAACACCAAGGTTGCGCAAGTCGTGGCACAAGCGCTGGGTCTGCAACTGGATAAAGTACGCTGCACCGCAACCGACACCAGCAAGGTCGCAAATACTTCGGCGACTGCAGCCTCCACCGGAACCGACCTCAACGGTAAAGCAGCACAACATGCAGCGCTGCAAATCCGTGATCGCCTGGCCGCTCTGGCCGCACAACGCTTCGGCGTCGATGTCGCCACCATACGCTTTGCCGATGACAAAGTGAGCGCTGGCGAACACAGCATAGACTTCCAGGAACTGGTCATGCTGGCTTATACCGCCCGTATCCAGCTCTGGTCCGACGGCTTCTACTCAACACCACGCGTGCACTGGGATTCTAAAACCATGCACGGCCACCCTTTCTACTACTACGCTTATGGTGCAGCAGTCGCAGAGGTGGTGATCGATACACTGACCGGCGAATGGAAGCTGCTACGCGCTGATGCGCTCTACGATGCCGGCGAAGCATTGAATCCGGCGATTGATGCAGGCCAGGTGGAAGGCGCTTTCATCCAGGGCATGGGCTGGCTCACCACCGAAGAATTGTGGTGGAACAAGGACGGCAAGCTGATGACGCATGCGCCTTCGACCTACAAAATCCCTGCGATCTCGGATTGCCCGGCTGACTTCCGCGTCAAGCTCTTCAAGAACAGCAATGTGCAGGACAGCATCCACCGTTCCAAAGCGGTCGGCGAACCACCGCTGCTGTTACCGTTCTCGGTCTTCTTTGCGATCCGTGATGCAGTGGCCGCCGTCGGTGACAATCGCATCAATCCGCCTTTACGCGCACCGGCTACCAGCGAAGCCATTCTTGATGCAGTTGACGCTGTACGTGCAGCCCTTCATTAGCAAGGAGTCACACTATGTCTACATGGTTAGAGGCTTTGCAAATAGCAGTCGCGGCGCAAGAAGCCTGTGTGCTGGTGACAGTTGCCGGCATCCAGGGTTCGACGCCGCGTGAAGAAGGTGCGCGCATGGTGTACACGGCGACGCAGCAATTCGACACCATAGGTGGCGGTCATCTCGAATGGCGTGCCGCGCAAATTGCGCGCGATATGTTGGCCAACAGCGCACAAGATCGTCGCATGAACCATGTCGAACGCATCGCCCTCGGCCCCAGCCTGGGACAGTGCTGCGGCGGGGTGGTCTTCCTCTCCTTTGAAATCATGGAGCAGCGCGCATCCGCCATGCTCAATGGACTGGCACGCAGCTGCAAGGAAGGTTTGAACATATGGCGCGCTGTACCGCTAGAATCGAATGACGCAGCCGTACTATACGATCTCAATGGCGTTGCCTGTGATGCGCTTGATGCATTGCCTGCGGACATGTTCCTGGCCAGGAACGTGACCCACATCGCACGGGATGCGCAGGGTCATCGCTGGTTGCTGGATCTGTGTCAGGCGCATCTACCGCAAGTTGTCCTGTTTGGTGCCGGACATGTAGGTACGGCCATAGTACGCATGCTAAGTACACTGCCGTGTCGCGTCCTGTGGGTAGACGAACGTGAAGATATGTTCCCAGCTGATTTACCTGCACAAATCACGATAGATGCGACCGACGTACCGAATGCCGTCGTCGCCAAAGCTGATCCGGATGCCTACTTCCTGGTCATGACACACAGTCACTCGCTAGACCAACAATTGACCGAACAAATCCTGAAGCGAGAAGACGTCGCCTGGTTTGGCCTGATCGGCTCCTATACCAAACGCAAACAGTTTGAGCATCGCTTGCAGGACAGGGGAATCACGATCGAGCAACTGAACAAGATGACCTGTCCTATCGGCATACCCGGCATCTATGGCAAAGAACCTAGCAGCATCGCCGTCGCCGTGGTTGCACAACTCGTCCAGCTATGGGAGCTGCGCGCCCAGCCGCATAAAAATAGTCCGGTATTGGCTGCGGCTGCGATGCTAGCTCCTTCAAATACATCACAAAACTGAACAAGCTTTTTCTACACCCATTTTTAGCACTGATAGTTACTCATGATTTCTAACGTACACGCGTACCGCGCGAGCCTGCTGCATTTCTCCAACGACCCTGCTTTTGATGAAGCTGCGACGCAGTGGCATAGCGATGGTTTGCTGGTCGTCGCTGATGGCAAGATAGTCGCCGCCGGTGATTACGATCGTTTACTGCCTACCCTGCCCGCTGGCGCCATGACCCATGACTGGCGCGGCAAGATCATCACGCCTGGCTTCATCGACACTCATGTGCACTATCCGCAGACCGACATGATCGCGTCGCCCGCACCTGGCCTGCTGCCCTGGCTCAATACCTATACCTTTCCGACCGAGCGGAAGTTCGAAGACAGCGCACATGCCGCTGATGTGGCTGACTTCTTCCTGGCTGAA
>JBEBUE010000373.1:0-3342 GCA_040393485.1 Herminiimonas sp. | reverse complement strand
GCTTCGATGAAGCTGACTGTCTTGCCTGTAATCGTCGCAACGCGATCCAGCACCGACACTTTGCTATTACAAAGGTTATCGACTACGACCACCTGATAACCTGCATTGATCAGTTCTACACAAGTATGTGAGCCGATATAACCAGCTCCTCCCGTTACTAATATTTGCATTTCATTTATCCAGGAAGCGGCGAGTTTGCACCCTTACAAAGATAGTCAGATCACTGCAAAGTTCACTATTTAAATAGAAGATTTAACAATAAAGTTAGTTGAAATTCTTACGCGTTTTCAGAGGGAAACTTCATCAAACTGAAATATTTTTCTGCAGAAATTTATCGCGTATTTTTTGAAAAATATGCACGGTAAAAATCGTTGTCACGCGTAATTTTTACATCGCCATTTCTTTTGAAAATATGCTTAAGCAGCAGCGACGTATGCGCTCTGTTCTGCACTGATGAGGTAGTCGGCACAATATAAACGCATCATGCGTCGCACTTCAGGACGAACGCCATGCAAAACGAAATCGCGCTGCACTTTGCTTTGATGGCCATACAGCAATAAGAGCAAGGCTATGCATGCACTATCAACATGCGTCACTTCAGAGAAATCGATACGGATGTCAACGGGCATCATCGTTGCATCGGTAAATATTTCCCGCATGGCCGTCAGATTTCTTTCATCCCATGCACCACTGGCGTGAATACTGATATGGCTGAGGTGCTGCTGCAGCCGTATACGTGCCGATACCAGTGCATCCAATTCAGGTTTGCGCAGACGCACCATCAAGGCGCACGGCAGCACATGGCGACTCATTAATTTAATCAAGGTGAAACCGTCATACAGGTAGCGACGCCACAAACTCGGCTCTTCCCATATGCGCCACAACCATTCGCCCCCTATGCGTTGCACCCAGCGCGGTGCGCGTTCGACAGTACCAGCGACGAAATTGACGACTGCCCCCAGATGACTGATGACAGGTGCATTCAGTGCATCGAGGTTGTGTTCTATCCAGGCCTGCCCTTTCTTCGCACCCAAAGCCACTACGACAAAGTCAGCCTGGCTCGCGTTGATGCGATTGAGTATGGCAGGCGTACTCATTTGCTCTATGCTGCCAAAACCGGGGGACTCGTAACCTGTACACAGCAGGCCAGATGCACTGGCATTCAGCTTCTCTGCTGCGGTCGCAGCCACACCATCCGGTCCGCCAAAGAAATACACACGCAACTTCCCAGCACCACCTTTGCGCATGCGCAGCCGTTCAAACAAGGTAGAACCAGCAACCCGCTCATTAATGGGCAGGCCCAATAGCTTTGCTATCCATACCAGTGGCATGCCGTCTACCACCGACAAGTCGCTACGTATGACCGAATCACGGAATGCACCACCTGCCAGACTTGCAACGGCAAAGTTCAGGTTGGGTGTCGATAGAAAGCAGCGCTGATAGTGATGTGCGGCATCCGATAATTGATCGACCGCCTGTTCAGTGCTGATCACATCGAAAGGCAAGCCGAGTATGCACACCACCCGGCGCTGGAAATCCGTTTGCACCGGATATAAGGATATCTGCGTGCCGCTATAGTCCGGCACCACGGCCTGATTATTCTGCATCGCGTCTTTCTGCATCACGTGTGGCCCTTACCCATTCAAGCTGGCGGTTCACAAAGAACTTCATATACAGCGGCAACTTCCAGCAGGCATAGCCCAGCGCCGAGAACAAATCCTTCAGACTCAACACCTGTTGACCAAAGCGCTGCCATGACAGCAGTATCGCCAGCGTCAAAGCCGCCAGTAATACACCGGACAAGACCAGCGGCGTAGCGTATGCAAAGATCAGGAAATTCAGCGCAGTGATGCCAAACACTGCGCAGGAAACCAGCGTCAGCAAAGCCAGCGGTGGCACACACATATCCAGCGCCATCGCAAACAGCGCACGATTGCGCTCGCGTATGCCCTGCCACAGCAGAGGCAAGCCTTCATGCATGATCATGCCCATGTGGCCATGTTCCCAGCGCGTGCGTTGCATGCGTGCGGCTTCATCCGTACTCGGGAAGTAACTGATTACGCACGCTTCAGGACAGAACACAGGGGTCGCCTGTGCACGCGCCATTTCCACACCCAGCTTCATGTCTTCTGCCAGATGACCGTTCGCCAGGGAAGCTTGCGCTATCAGCGGCCACGGAAAGGCCATGCCGGTACCCATCAACTGACAAGGCAAGCCCAGATGATGGAAACCCAGCGCGCGCACCTTGTTCTTCACTATCCAGGCAAACTCGGCGATGCGTATCTTCAGGCCCGCACCACGTGGTGCGCGCATCAGGTCGAGTGCCTGTACAGGTCGTTGCGTTTCCAGCGCAGTACAAGCCAGGTGCGTGATCGAACCTGCCTTCACCCGGCAATCGGCGTCGATGATGATTAATACTTCGGGCGGATTCAGCGATAGTTGGCGCACTCCCGCATCCAGCGCATACCCTTTGCCGCGTGCCGACAAGTCATGACGCTCCAGTACCGGCGCACCGGCTGCCAATGCCTGCTCGGCAGTGTCGTCGTCACAGTTATCAGCGACGACCAGGATGCGGTCACCTGCACGCAGTTGCGCGCGTATGCCAGTCACAGTCGCGGCTATGCCCTGTGCTTCATTGTGTGCCGGGACCAGTACCGCGACCATAGGCCGACGGCCATCGGTTGCGGCGGCCGCTGTTTTCTTTCCTATCGCCGCCAGCACCTGTAGCAGGAGCACGGCGACCGGCACCAGCAAGGCCAGCACCAACAGCGACAAAATGATCTGGAATAAAGTCATCATGGTTTGCCTCCCAGCAGCCAGCGATCACCTTCCGCCACTTGGTAAAACAGTGCAATCAACTTGGCCGCTTCCCGGTCGATATCGTGACGCGCCAGTACCCGGGTCCGCGCCCGTGAGCCCATGCGCGCCAGTTCATCAGACGGTGTATTCAGGCAACGCTCCATCGCCAGCGCCAGCTCATCGACAGAACCCGGCGGATACAGCCAGCCGTTCTCGCCTTCAATCACCAGCTCGGGTATGCCCGCTATCCATGTCGTCAGCACTGGACGCTGCACCGACATCGCTTCCATAATCACCACCGGCAAGCCTTCAGCAAAGCTCGCCATCACCAACGCACGTGCCGCCAGCAATTCCTGCCTGACTTGCTCACTGCTGATCCAGCCGGTAATCCTTACCTGCGCACCCAGACCATGCTTGGCGATCAGCGCTTCCACCTCGGGGCGCATCTCACCATCGCCAGCCAACACCAGTTCAAAATCTATGCCTTTGGCAGCCAGTCGGGCTGCCGCTTCAATCAGGATTTGCTGGCCTTTCTGTTCGCAT
>JBEBUE010000372.1:0-3362 GCA_040393485.1 Herminiimonas sp. | reverse complement strand
CTTTGCCTGGGCAACATACATAGTGAATATTTCCGAACTTTGCATACGTCGGCCAGTCATGACTGTGTTGCTCTCGATCGCAGTGGTCGTGCTCGGTGCTTTCTGTTATTTCAAACTGCCGATTGCGGCCCTCCCCAGCTACGACACGCCAGTTATTAACGTCACCGGCTCATTGCCCGGGGCCAGCCCGGAAGTGATGGCGGCTTCGGTTGCGACGACGCTGGAAAAACAATTCTCTACCATCGCCGGCCTATCGACGATCAGTTCCAGCAGTACGCTGGGCAGTACCTCGATCACGCTTGAATTTGACCAAAACCGCGATATCGATGCGGCTGCTGTGGATGTGCAGGCGGCACTGTTGCGCGCGCAGCGCAGCCTGCCGATCGAGATGACTGCATTGCCAGCCTATCGCAAGGTTAATCCGGCGGATGCCGCTATTCTTTTGCTGGCACTGACGTCGCCTTCGCTTTCCTTATCCGAGCTGAACGACTATGCAGAAAACCTGATTTCGCCATCGCTATCGACCATCAATGGTGTGGCGCAAGTGCAGGTCTACGGCCAACGGCGTTATGCCGTGCGCGTCAAGGTCAAGCCGGATGAGCTGGCGGCACGCAACATGACACTGGATGAAGTCGCGCAGTCCTTGCGCGCATCGAATGCAAATTCCCCGGTCGGCGTACTGGATGGCGCACGTCAGACCCTGACGCTGCAGGCCAACAAACAATTGCGTAATGCCGAAGCATTCAGCAATCTGGTTATCAGCAGTCGTAACGGCCAGACTACGCGCCTGAAGGACGTGGCCATCGTTGAAGATAGCGTTGAGTCGATTAAAAGCGGCAGCTGGGTAAATGGCGAACCATCCATCGTGCTGGCCGTGCAGCGGCAACCGAATGCCAATACGGTAGCGGTGGTTGATGCCGTGAAAGAAACGCTGCCGCAATTCAAGGACCAGATGCCTGCATCCATCAACGTGCAAGTGTTGAATGATCGCTCGGTATCCATACGCGAAGCCATCCACGATGTGAAGCTCACTTTGTTGCTGACTATCGTGCTCGTGGTGCTGGTAATCTTTCTCTTCCTCAAGCGTTTGTCGGCAACCATCATTCCGGTTCTGTCCCTGCCGATTTCATTGATAGGCTGTTTCGCGCTGATGTACTGGCTGGGTTACAGCCTGGATAATATTTCGCTGCTGGGTATTACGATTGCGGTCGGCCTGGTGGTCGATGATGCAATCGTGATGCTGGAAAACATCGTGCGTCATATCGAAGATGGTATGGAACCGCTGGCCGCCGCGCTCAAGGGTTCGCGCGAAGTCAGCTTCACCATTATTTCGATTTCGATTTCACTGGTGGCGGTTTTCATTCCCATCTTCTTCATGCCGGGCGTGATTGGTTTACTGTTCTATGAATTTGCTGCGGTAGTGTCACTGGCGGTGATGGTCTCGGCCGTGATGTCGCTGACGCTGGTACCCATGCTGTGCAGCCGCTTCCTCAAGCACGAAACGCCCGCCGAGCATGAGAATGAAAACTGGCTGAGCCGTTCATTTGAAAAGCTATTCAATCGTGTGCTGGATGCTTACACGCGTGGCCTCGACTGGTCGCTCAGCCATCGTAAAAGCATTATGTGGCTGGCAGCGGGGACCTTCCTGCTGACTGCGGTACTCTTCATCACCATACCAAAAGGCTTCTTCCCGACCGAAGACATCGGCCAGATCAGTGTCACGATAGAGGGGCCGGAAGATGCCTCCTATCCAACCATGGTCAAGCTGGTTTCGGCAGCGGCAGAGATCGTGCAAAACGATCCGAATGTGGCGACCACGACTTCACGTACAAGGGACAGCAACGTCGGCAATATGTTTATCGGTCTCAAGCCGCGTGGCGAACGTGAGCCCATGGATAAAGTCTTGCGCGATTTACGGCGCAAGGTGAGTGGTATTCCGGGGTTGTCGGTGTATATGACGCCGGTGCAAAACCTGCGCCTTGGCGGCCGTAGCAGCAAGAGCCAGTACCAGTACGTCATGCAGAGTGTGCGGGCCGATGAGTTGAATAGCTGGGCTGAAAAAATGCAGGCGCGCATGCGCACTGATCGCGCTTTCATAGACGTTACCAGTGATTCGCAACTCAAGGGCTTGCAGGCAGTCGTGAATATCAACCGCGATCGTGCGAATGAAGCGGGTGTCACCATCCAGGATATACGTACCGCCTTGTACAGCGCGTATGGTGACCGCCAGATCTCGACGATCTACACCAGCAACAATAGTTACTACGTCATCATGCAAGACATGAATGTCGGGCAGCAGGATGAAGCCGACCTGAACAAGATTTACCTGCGTAGCAAGACCGGCGTGCTGGTGCCATTGCTCAGCCTGGCGACTGTAGAGCGGACGGCCGGGCCAATCTCGGTGAACCATCAGGGACAATTGCAGGCAGTCACGATTTCGTTCAATCTTGCGCCGGGTGTGCCACTGGGTGATGCCACGGCAAAAATCAACCAGATCAGGAACCAGATCGAACTGCCGTCCAGCATCATCACTTCCTATGCTGGTGATGCGGCGGTATTCCAGTCATCGCAAACCAGCCAGATTGCCTTGCTGTTGCTTGCCGTGGTGGTGATTTATATCTTGCTGGGTGTGCTGTATGAAAGCTATATCCATCCGATCACCATCCTGGCAGGTTTACCGTCTGCCGCCGTTGGCGCTTTGCTGACTTTGCGGATATTTGGTTTTGAGCTGACGATGATTGCAACCATCGGCATACTGCTGCTGGTCGGGCTGGTCAAGAAGAACGCGATCATGATGATTGACTTTGCGCTGGAAGCGCAGCGCAATCAGGGCATGACGCCGGCTGAGGCGATACGTACCGCATGTATCCTACGCTTCCGTCCTATTATGATGACGACGATGGCGGCGGCAGTCGGTGCCTTGCCGATTGCGCTGGGCCTGGGTGCCGGTGCTGAATTACGCCAACCATTGGGTCTGGCGGTGGTCGGTGGTTTGATGGTGTCGCAAGTGATCACCTTGTTTATCACACCGGTGATTTACCTTTTCTTTGATCGCTTCAGCGGCGATGGCCCATTGCAGATTACGCCCGAGCAGGAATTGGCAGCGCGCTAACTATTAAGTTGGCCATGCGCGCTGCAGGATATCCTGTGCCGGCAGCGGCGTGGCGAGTGTCCCAAACACCCGGCCACATTCCGCATCCAGACGGCTGTTAACAAATGCTTCGGCTATCGCAGGAGGAGCTGCCTGCAACATCAGGCAGGACTGCGCCACCAGCACCAGGCGTTGCGTAAAGCGTCGCGCTTGCATTTCTTGCTGCGCTGCCGGCAGTGCTAGATCGGTGCGCAACTCTGCGATGAGTTCA
>JBEBUE010000371.1:0-3363 GCA_040393485.1 Herminiimonas sp. | reverse complement strand
ACGTCAACGCCTGGCAATCAAAATCTGGGAAGCAGCGGGTGGCTATGCGCCGACCATAGGCATCCTGGGTGCAGTGCTGGGTTTGATCCACGTCATGGAAAACCTGTCCGATCCGAGCCGCCTCGGTAGTGGTATCGCGGTCGCCTTCGTCGCCACGATTTATGGTGTCGGTTTTGCCAACCTCGTATTCCTGCCTATCTCCAGCAAACTGAAAGCGCTGGTCAACCGCGACATCTTCAAACGTGAAATGCTGGCAGATGCATTCGCCGGTATTGCCTCCGGTGACAATCCGCGCCTGATCGAAGAGCGCATGAACGTCTACCTGATGTAAGCCGACTGGCCCACAGTACCTGCAGAGTGATACGCCATGGCACGTAGAAAACACGAAGAAGAACATGAAAACCATGAACGTTGGTTGGTGTCCTACGCCGACTTCATCACGCTCCTGTTCGCCTTCTTTGTCGTCATGTATGCGATATCGTCCGTCAATGAAGGCAAGTACCGTATTCTTTCCAGTTCACTGGGTATCGCCTTCGGCGGTGCCGCGGCCAAGACCGAAACCATCAAGGATCCGGTCAACCAAAACACTCCCATTCTGCCTTTGCCCATTCCGATGCCGGCACAGCGTGCCAACGAAGCGGTCGTGAAACGGGAAAAGGCGCGCATGACCAGCATCGCACGCGACATTCTCAAGGCCATGGCTCCTTTAGTTAGTCAGGGTAAGGTACGCGTCACGCAAACCAATCGCGGCGTCAGCGTGGAGATCAATGCCAGTGTGCTCTTCGCTCCGGGCGAAGCCAAATTGAATGCACAATCGGAAGCTGCGTTGCGCGCAGTGGCACAGGTTTTAAAAGATGTGGATAACGACATCCAGGTCGAAGGCCATACCGACAACACGCCTATCAACAATGCCATGTTCCCCTCTAACTGGGAGCTCTCTGCTGTCCGTGCCAGCAGTGTCGTACGTCTCTTCCTTGAAAATGGCGTAGACGAAAAACGCCTGGTCGCCATGGGCCATGGTGCCAACCTGCCAGTCGATAGCAACGACACGGCAGAAGGGCGCTTGCGCAATCGCCGCGTGCAACTGATGATCCTTTCGGGCATGCCTGATGTGGTGACTGAAGTGCCGGTTACTGCCGAAGATTAAGGCGATCTCTACTGATCGTTGTGCTCGTATTGCAACGTTGGATGCATTCCAAACCTGCCTTTAAGAGAACTCTTTCCCCTGTATTTCCGCTCAGATAGTTGCTGGAAACTTCATTTTTTCGCACCAAATATGTGCGCACCCACTTCCCCTGTAATTCCTTGTCAGCCTGGCTTTGCAATTATTCTGTCATTTTTTATTTATTAAATTCTTTTAATTGTTTTTAAAATCGATTATTTGTCGATAAGAATCATCTTTTAATGTTTATCATTATTTAACAAAAGCCCCCATGAACATGGGATGCGCTTGCGCTACATTCTCTATATCGTCTTGTATTTCCTGTAGGAAATATTTTGAATGGTTTCGGAGCTGCAAACGCAATGTATAAGCAAGTCGCTGTAAATCCTTACTCTCGTAAGTCGCTTTTCTCATCAATTTATTTGTTGGTCAGCGGTTTCCTCTGTCTCTCCACGGTATTTGCACAAAGTCCTGCAGCCGATGAGTTGCTGCGTCAGCAAGAGCGTGAGCGGCAATTGCGTCTGCAACAAGAGCAGACGCCTGATGTTCGTCTGCAAACTCCCACAGCTCAGTCAACGGCATTGCTGCCAGAGAACGAGGCGCCTTGTTTTCGCATTAATCATATTTCGCTACTCGGTGATGCTGCCGAGCGTTTTCAATTTGGTTTGAAAAGCGTGATTGAGGGACCTGACTCGCCGATAGGCAGATGCCTGGGTGTAAGCGGTATCAATCTGGTAGTGAGCCGCATACAAAACGTGATCGTCGATAAAGGATATGTAACGACACGTGTACTGGTTTCGCCACAGGATTTGAATGCAGGTAACCTGACGCTCACCGTGATCCCGGGGCGAGTGAGGAGCGTAAGATTTGCAGCCAACTCCGATCCGCGCGGCACTAAATGGAATGCGATCCCGATCCAGTCCGGCGATATTTTGAATCTGCGTGATATAGAGCAAGGGCTGGAAAACTTTAAACGCGTTCCAACCGCTGCGGCGGATATCAAGATAGAGGCTGCAGAAGGCGAGGGCGCGCAGCCGGGGCAAAGCGACCTGGTCATTTCATATAAGCAAGGCATTCCTTTCCGTATTTCTGCTTCTATCGATGATTCGGGCTCCAAGTCGACTGGTAAATACCAAGGTGGTGTGACGCTGTCCTATGACCATATGCTGACGCTGAATGATTTGTTCTATGTCAGCTTCAATCATGACTTGGGTGGTGGCGATAGCGGGGCAAGGGGAACGCGTGGCGGTGTCGCACATTATTCGGTTCCCTTTGGTTACTGGCTACTAAGTACTACTGCCACGCGTAATCGCTACTTCCAAACCATTGCTGGTCTGAACCAGAATTATGTTTACTCCGGCACGAGTGCCAGCAACGACCTCAAGCTTTCCCGTGTGGTGTACCGGGATGCGCAACGCAAAACGACGCTGGCCATACGCGGCTACCTCAAAGAGTCCAACAACTACATTGAAGACACTGAAATCGAAACCCAGCGCAGGCGCACTGCCGGCTGGGAATTCAGTGTCGCGCATAGGGAATTCATGGGGGCGAACACGCTCGACCTCAATCTCGCCTATCGCCATGGCACGGGGGCATTCCAGGCACTACAGGCACCGGAGGATTTGTTTGGTGAAGGGGCTTCACGTCCCAAAGTCTGGAATGCCGACGTTTCCTTATCGGTGCCTTTCCAGCTCGCGCAACAAAACTTCCGTTATCTAGGCGCCTTGCGCGCGCAGTGGAACGACACCCCTTTGGTACCGCAGGACCGGTTTGCGATTGGCGGTCGTTACTCGGTGCGTGGCTTTGACGGCAACATGATGCTGTCTGCTGATCGCGGCTGGAGCTTGCGTAATGACATAGGCATGGTTCTTGGTCCGATAGGCGCAGAGCTCTACCTCGGCCTCGACTATGGCGAAGTCAGCGGCCAATCCAGTCGCTACCTGCTAGGCAAGCGGTTGGCTGGCACAGCGTTGGGATTGCGCGGCCGTATCTTGGGCGCTTCGTACGACATCTTCGTAGGTCAACCGATTAAAAAGCCGGACGGATTCAGGACCGCAAACACCACTGCGGGCTTCAATCTGAATTGGAGCATTTAGAAAGATCCCGTGATTCATAAGACCTTGTGATGGGTATCGATCACGTTTTCATATTGAATAAATCAGGCAAGAGGCAGACATGAACAAGCATCTATATCGCATCAT
>JBEBUE010000370.1:0-3400 GCA_040393485.1 Herminiimonas sp. | reverse complement strand
GGAAAGCCAAAGCGGGCGATGACCTCAAACTGAAAACATCGCATGGCGGCTCCGGCAAGCAAGGTCGTGCCGTGATCGACGGCCTGGAAGCAGACGTAGTCACCCTGGCGCTGGCATACGATATCGATGCGATTGCCGACCATGGCTTGTTGGCCAAAGACTGGCAAAAACGCTTGCCGCACAATAGCTCTCCTTACACCTCGACCATCGTGTTCCTGGTGCGCAAAGGTAATCCTAAAGGCATCAAGGACTGGAACGATCTGGTGAAACCAGGCGTATCGGTCATTACACCAAATCCTAAAACATCAGGCGGCGCACGCTGGAACCATCTGGCAGCATGGTTGTATGCATTGAAACAACCTGGTGGCACCGAAGCTACAGCTACTGACTTCGTCTCGAAACTGTATAAAAACGTACCGGTGCTGGATTCCGGTGCACGCGGTTCGACCACAACTTTTGTTGAGCGCGGTATCGGCGACGTCCTGCTAGCATGGGAAAACGAAGCCATCCTGGCGATCAAGGAACTCGGCCCGGACAAGGTAGAAATCGTTGCGCCATCCGCAAGTATTCTGGCTGAACCACCAGTTGCAGTTGTCGACAAAGTCGTTGATCGTCGCGGCACACGCAAAGTCGCTGAAGCTTACCTGAAGTATTTGTACTCGACCGAAGGTCAGGAAATCGCTGCGCAAAACTACTATCGTCCTATCGATGAAAAAGTAGCGAAGAAATACGCATCGCAATTCCCTAAACTGAAGTTGTACACGATTGCAGATGTGGGTGGCTGGACAGCAGCACAGAAGAAACACTTCTCTGATGGCGGCGTCTTCGACCAGATCTATCAACCAGGTAAAAAATAATCTGCATCATTCTTTGGAACAGAAATGAATATTTTGTTGCTCGCGGGTAGTCCTTCTACACCTTCTCGTTCTACCCGCTTGCTGCATCACGTAGGCGAACGACTGGCACTGCTGGGACATCGTTATGTGAAGCTGCATGTACGTGATTTGCCGGCCCAGGCACTGGTGCATGCAGATTTCAATGATGAATTGTTGCGGGTGGCCCGGGAACAGGTCGCACAGGCGGATGCAGTCGTCATTGCTACGCCGGTCTACAAGGCAGCGTATAGCGGAATACTGAAGGCCTTTCTCGATCTGCTGCCACAAGACGGCTTGCGTGGAAAACTGGTCTTGCCCCTGGCAACAGGTGGCAGCCAGTCTCATATGCTGGCTCTCGATTACGGCTTGCGCCCGGTATTGTCGGCGCTGGATGCCAAGCATGTATTGCCCAGCATCTATGCGACGGACCTGCAGATCAACTGGTCTGCAGAGCAGGGCTTGACCCTGGACCCGGCGATTGCCAAGCGCGTAAGCGATGGCATAGAGAACCTTTCTGCCAGCCTGTCCGCGCTGAATGAAGTAGCAGCACTCAACGAGTTTGACTCGATTCCTTTCTCCAGCGTGCGATGCAGCGTTTGATGTGCATGTAGTGAGCGTTTAAGCAAAGGAGCTGCGCACGCAGCTTCGTCGCACGAATCTTCATCCGGTGATTGAAAAAATCAGGTGCCGCGGCACTGACGGGGGAGCTTTTTCTAAAAATTTTGCATAACAAGGAAAACGACATGAGTACTTCTGATGATAAACGCCAGTCCAAGCGTCGCACGCTTGGATATTTGTCTGCAGCAGCGGTCGGTACACTCAGCATCGGTTTGCCGAACTTTGCCGGCGCTCAAAACAAGACTGTGCTGCGCATTGGCTACCAGAAGTACGGCACGCTGGTGATCCTGAAAGGTCGCGGCTCATTGGAGAAGCGCCTGGCAGCCGAAAATATCGAAGTGAAATGGACAGAATTCCCGGCTGGTCCGGTACTGCTGGAAGGCCTGAATGTAGGCAGCATCGATTTCGGTACGGTTGGGGAAGCGCCTCCTATTTTTGCCCAGGCTGCTGGTGCTGACCTGGTGTATGTCGGCAATGAGCCACCTTCGCCTACCAGCGAAGCGATCATCGTACCCAAGGGTTCAACACTGAAAACAGTGGCCGATCTCAAAGGCAAAAAAGTCGCATTGAACAAAGGTTCGAATGTGCATTACCTGCTGGTCAAGGCGCTGGAAAAAGCAGGCCTCGATTACAAGGATATCGAAACCATTTTCCTCGCTCCGGCTGATGCGCGTGCAGCGTTTGAACGCGGGAGTGTCGATGCATGGGTAATCTGGGATCCATTCCTGGCTGCAGCAGAAAAACAAATCGGCGCGCGCGTACTGGCTGACGGTACCGGCATCGTTGCCAATCACCAGTTCTTCCTGGCATCGCGTAGCTACGCAGAAAAGAACCCGAAAATTATCTCTATCTTGCTGGACGAACTGGATCAGGTAGACCAGTGGAGCAGTAAGAATCTGAAGGATGTCACGAATATCCTGGCAGCCCAGACCGGCCTTGATCAGCCTAGCGTCGAACTGGCCGCCAAACGTTATTCATACGGCGTCAAACCGGTGACCGCAGAAGTCATCGCTGAACAGCAAAAGATTGCGGATGTATTCAGCAACCTGAAACTGATCCCGAAAAAAATCACAGTCAAGGATGCGCTGGTCTCGGCCAAGCGTTAAGTAATGCTGCACGGCGCTAGCGCCAGTTTGTTTGAAGGAATGAGATCATGAGTTTGAATGTATTTTGGTTTTTGCCGACACATGGCGACAGTCGTTATCTGGGTACCTCCAAAGGTGCGCGTCAGGTTGATTTCGATTATCTGAAACAGGTTGCTGTATCGGCCGATACGCTGGGTTACGACGGCGTATTGTTGCCGACTGGCCGTTCCTGCGAAGACGCATGGGTGGCCGCATCGAGCCTGATCGGCGAAACCAAACAATTGAAATTCCTGGTCGCGGTACGCCCGGGTTTGAGCACGCCAGGTCTGGCCGTGCGTATGGCAGCTACTTTCGATCGTTTGTCGAAAGGCCGTTTGTTGATCAATGTCGTGACCGGCGGCGATCAGGCCGAACTGGAAGCTGATGGCTTGCATGCGAGCCATTCCGAGCGTTACGAAATCACCGATGAGTTTTTGAAGGTATGGCGCGCCTCCCTGTCTGGTGAGGGCGGTGATGCCGGCTACGATTTCGAAGGCAAGCATATTCAGGTAAAGGGCGCGAAGACCTTGTACCCGCCAGTACAAAAACCATATCCGCCGCTGTACTTCGGCGGCTCGTCACCCGCAGCGCATGAATTGGCTGCGGAACAAGTCGATGTCTACCTGCCATGGGGTGAGCCACCAGCCGCCGTTGCAGAAAAAATCGCCGACATGCGTGCACGTGCAGCTAAACACGGCCGTACCCTGAAGTTCGGCATACGCCTGCACGTGATCGTGCGCGAAACCAATGAAGAAGCATGGAAAGCCGCCGATGAATTGATCA
>JBEBUE010000369.1:0-3446 GCA_040393485.1 Herminiimonas sp. | reverse complement strand
AGAGCTAATGATCAATGTATTTGTATTGCAAAATGGTCGCCTGAACCAAATCAATATCGACAGCCGCGCGGATCTCGAGCGAGCCACGCCGGTCTGGGTAGACTTGACTGACCCGAACGACGACGAGCGTGCCTGGGTTAAAAGCATTTACGGCGTGACCTTGCCGGGTGAGGATGACGTCAAGGACATCGAAGCTTCCGCCCGTTATTACGAAGGCGAAAACGGCGACCTGCATCTGCGTACCGATTTCCTGCTGGAAGAAGATGATGGTCCGTCACGTGTGGTGACCGTGGCGTTCATCCTGGCGCGCGATATCCTGTTTTCTGTACATCCCGAAGATTTACCTATTTTCCGCCTGGTGCGCATGCGCGCTCGCTCGCGTCCTGGTTCGATTGCCGATTACAAGGACGTCTTGCTCGACCTGTATGCAACCGATGCCGAGTATTCGGCGGACGCGTTGGAAGGTGTCTACCAGAGCCTCGATGAAGTCAGCCGCAGCGTATTGCAGGAGGAGCTGAGCGATCAGGATGCCGCGGTTGCGCTGAATGCGATTGCGCATGAGGAAGATTTGAACGGTCGCATTCGCCGCAATATGATGGATACCCGACGTGCGGTCAGCTTCCTGATGCGTGGTCGTTTATTGAATGCCGAGCAGTTTGAAGAAGCGCGCCAGATTATGCGCGACATCGAATCGCTGGATGGTCACACGGCCTTCCTGTTCGATAAGATCAACTTCTTGATGGATGCAACCGTCGGTTTCATTAACATTAACCAGAATAAGATCATCAAGATCTTCTCGGTTGCTTCGGTTGCCTTCCTGCCACCGACACTGATCGCCAGTATCTATGGTATGAACTTCAAGGTTCTGCCGGAGCTGGACTGGACTTTCGGCTATCCGCTGGCCATCGTCATGATGATCGCATCAGCGGTCACGCCGTTCTGGTACTTCCGCCGTCGTGGCTGGCTGAAGTAATTCCCTGCATGTCTTCCACGCACCGTCCGGTGCGTGGAATCATTCTCCGAATCAATCGTCGCAATCGTCAGCCAATTGGGCAAAGGCGGCGCGTGCTGCCTTGATGCTGCTGTCTATGATTGCGTCATCATGTTGTGCCGATACGAAACCAGCCTCAAACGCAGACGGAGCAAGGTACACGCCTGCATCCAGCATCGCATGGAAGAACGCATTGAAGCGCGTTTTGTCACACTTCATCATGGTGTCGTAGGATACCGGCACTTCGGTCGCGAAATACAAACCAAACATGCCACCAACCGAGTTAGCGCAGAAAGCGATATCGGCTTCGCGTGCGGCAGCGCTGAAGCCATGCACCAACTTGGCGGTTTGCGCTGTCAGGTTTTCATAGAAACCCGGAGCCTGTATCAGTTTGAGTGTCGCCATGCCGGCAGCCACCGTGACCGGATTGCCGGACAGGGTGCCAGCCTGATACACGCCGCCTAGTGGTGCCAGATGGCGCATGATGTCGGCCCGACCGCCAAAGGCCGCGACTGGCAAGCCGCCGCCTATAACCTTGCCGAGTACCGTCAGATCCGGTGTGATGCCATAGAGCGATTGCGCGCCACCGAGGGCGACACGGAAGCCGGACATGACTTCATCCAAGATCATCACGGCACCGTATTGCGTACAGACGCGGCGCATGGTTTGCAGGAATTCAGCGGTGGCGGGCAACAAATTCATATTGCCAGCGACGGGTTCGACGATGACGCAAGCGATGCTGTCGCCCATTTCCTTGAAGACGTTTTCCAGTTGTGCCGGGTCGTTGTAGTCGAGCACCAGCGTGTGCTTGGCAAAGTCTTCCGGCACACCGGCCGAAGTCGGATTGCCAAAGGTCAGCAAGCCGCTGCCTGCTTTTACCAGCAGGGAGTCCGCGTGACCGTGATAACAACCTTCGAATTTGATGATTTTGTCGCGTCCGGTTGCGCCGCGCGCCAGACGCAAGGCGCTCATCGCTGCCTCGGTCCCGCTGGATACCAGGCGCACCTGTTCGATTGAAGGGACCAGGCGGCAAATCAATTCTGCCATTTCGATCTCGGCCTCGGTCGGTGCGCCGAAACTCAGACCGCGGGTCGCTGCCTCCTGTACTGCCTTGACCACATCCGGGTGCGCATGGCCGACGATGGCCGGGCCCCATGAACCGATGTAATCGATATAACGCCTGTCATCAGCGTCCCAGAAGTAAGGGCCTTCGGCGCGCGTGATGAAGCGCGGGGTACCGCCAACCGAGCGGAAGGCGCGTACCGGCGAATTGACGCCGCCCGGCGTACTGATTTGTGCGCGGGCGAAAAGTTGATCATTCTTGGATGTCATGCAGATACCGTTACGGTGAAAAGTAATTATTGTATGGGTGGCGGCAGGATATCGATGTTTTCATCGAATTCGCGTGCCCAGAAATAGCGATCCAATACCAGTTTGCCCATGCCGAGGCGTTGCGCATTGGCGATCGATGCAATCGTAAATTCCTGCGCTTCGAACACGGCTTCCGGTACATCGAGGCCGTTCGCCAGTAATGCGGCGATGGTCGCAGCCAGCGTGCCGCCGGCGCCACTATATGAGCCGGAGATGCGTTGCCAGTTGTCGTGGCGGATGACGCCGCTTTCATCGAACAGGGTGTTGGCGACGTCGGTCAGGTCGGATGGTGTGCCGGTAACGAAGACGTACTCGCAACCCATTTCGATCAGGCGCATCGCATCGACGGCCATCATGTCTTCTTCCGACGCTTCGCGCCAGGTTTCGGCCAGACGTGACAGCTCGACGGCGGAAATGATCAATACCGTGGTTTGCGGGATCAGCAATTCACGGGTTGCCATCAACATATCCTCGCCTTCCGGGCCCTGGTCGGGCAGGGAAGACAGGAAGGGATCGAAAATCAGCGGAATATCAGGATAGTCGGATACGATTTCGGCTATCGCCGAGACGTTTTCTATGCTGCCGACCGCGCCAACCTTGAAGGCGGCGACTGGCATATCCTCAAGTACGACGCGCGCCTGGTCGGCGACCCAGTCGGAATCGATGATCTGGGTATCTTCGATACGGGCGGTATCGCCTATAAACAGCGAGGTGATCACCGACAGGCCGTGACAGCCCATCGCGGCAAAAGAGGCCAGATCAGCCTGAATACCAACAGCACCGACCGGATCGGTAGGGCCAAAGGTCAATATAAGCGGAGAAGTTTGGTTTTGCACGGCGGGTATATTAAGATAGCTGATTATGCATTTTACTTGAAGGGCTGTCTGCCGTGAGCATTAACGAAAACTCGAATGAACCGTTTCAAACCTGGATGTGCCTGATTTGCGGCTGGATTTACGATGAAGCCGCCGGTTTGCCGGAAGAGGGCATTGCTGCAGGAACCCGCTGGGCCGATGTGCCGATGAACTGGACCTGTCCGGAATGCGGTGCACGCAAGGAAGATTTCGAGATGGTGGTGATCTAA
>JBEBUE010000368.1:0-3447 GCA_040393485.1 Herminiimonas sp. | reverse complement strand
GCGCCGGATGATAGAACTGATACGGCTGTACGAAAAGGAAGACTTCAACTGGAACTCACCACGGCTGGGTCGGGTGGTGGTCTTATCAGCGCGTTTGCGTGATAGCGTCGAACTGGAAGAATTCCTGAAACGCGATTTCTTCGAAGAACAACGCCGCCGCTAGTCGATCAGCGATCATTGCAGCGATGCAGCGGCAGAACGATCACTTCACTGCCACTGCATCTGCTGCTAAAAATATTTTAACGCTGGCGTTGGCGCCATACTGTCACGGCAACCATCACCGTGGTCGTCATCAGGATAGTCACCACACTCATCGCCATCCCCTGCCCGACCGAACCTTGCTCAAACTGACGCCAGATAAACAGCGATGTCGTCTGGATACCGGTCGGCGCGAGCAACAGGGACGCCACCAATTCACGCGACGCAACTGCAAACACCAGCAACATTGCCGCCAGCAAGCTAGGGAAAATCAGCGGCAACAATATCCGTAACAAGGTCTGGCGCAGGCTGGCACCATGCACGCGGGCTGCCGCCTCCATATTGTCAGCGATCTGCGCAAAGGCGGCACTCGCGTAACGCACCGGATACGGCAGCAGCAAACAGCAATAGGCGAGCAAGAGTATGACCCAGCTGTTATACGGGGTAGCTGGCCAGAAGCTTTGATTCCATGCGAGGATGAGACCGACCGCAACGACAATGCCAGGCAAGGTATTCGGCATCACGGACAAGGCATCGAGCAACACGCGACCACGCATTTTGGTTTTCACCACGCAATATGCCGCCAGCAAACCCAGCAAACCTGTGAGCAAGGCGGTTGCCACGCCTAAACCGGCACTGGTTGCCAATGCTTGCAAAGCCGCATTGCCGCTAGTGAAGATCGCATCGAAATGCGTCAGCGACAGATTGTCAGGCTGCAAACCACCGGACAAAGTACGCATGCATGCAGTGACCACGATGGAAAATATCGGTGCGCAGGTCGCTACAAAAGCAACGGCCGCAAACAAGACAGTAACCGGCCAGGTCCAAACACCGAGTGGGCGCAAGGAAACATCGTTCGGCTTACCGTTCATGGTTTCAAAGATTTGTTTACCCTGGATACGGCGTTGCAACCAGAACGCCAGCATCGCCAGGATCACCAACACAACTGACAAAGTAGCGGCACCCGGCAAATCGATAGGCCAGTCCGAAAAGCGGCGTTCTATTCCCGTCACCAATACAAAGAAACCGGCATTCGCTGCCAATGCGGCAGGCGTACCGTACTCTTCTATCGCCATCGCAAACACGAGCAACAGGCTGGCGGCTATACCCGGTGTCGCCAATGGCAAGGTAATACGGAAAAAACACTGCCACGGTGAGCCACCGCACACACGGCCCACATCAGCCAGTCGCGACCCCGAACTGGCAATGCTGCGTGATACAGCGAAGTACACGACAGGAAATACATTCAGCGTCATCACGAACACAACGCCGCTAAACGAAAACAAAAATGAAGCTGCATGCAGGCCGAGCAATTGTTCCGCATAGCCGTTCGGTTGCAGCATCATGATCCAGCCGAGCGCTGCAATATATGGCGGGATCATGAAAGGCACCAGAAACAGCAAATCCCATAAACCGGCAAACGGTAACTTGAACAAGCCGCGCAGTGCACCCAATGGAATCCCGATCGCCGCACTCAACAGGACCACGCACACACCCAGTCGCAAGGTATTGAACGTCAGGCCGAACAATGCCGGATCACTGAAGATCGTCGCAAGATGGGAAAACGGTGCCAGCAATGAACCATTTGCCAGCTCCGGAAAGATTGCCTGCAACAGGACAAACAGCAACGGCAATGCGACCACGATTAATAGTGCTGCCGTCGTCCCGCCTATGATCAAAGGCGTACCGTTGAACTTGCTGCCCCCATCGCCCCTTAATGTACCAAGCATCCCTGACACGATTTACTTACGTCCGAACAAGGTCGAGAAGCGGTGCAACAGCGCAGCACGGGATGCGTAGTTGGCATCGCCTTCTGCATCCGGCAAGAGTTTGATTTCTTTCAGCGTCGAGCGTTTGGCGGCAATATCGGTACGCGCCGGAATCAGGTAAGCCTCCGCCACGCGTGCCTGGCCTTGCGGCGAGAGCACGAAATCGATGAATTTACGCGCGTCATCCTGTGCCTTCGACGATTTCAAAATCATCATCGGGCGCGGCGCAACGACGGTGCCGCTTTTCGGGAAGATCACTTCTATGCTTTCACCTTTGGCCTGGCTACCGAGCGCAACGTAATCGACAGCACCGAATACTGCCGCCTTCGCACCTTGCAGCACCGGATTCATCGCTTGCGCATTCGGACCGGAAATCACCATGCCGTTTGCCTTCAATGCAGAAAACAGTTGCCAGGCTTTTTCGCTTTGACGGCTTTGCAGGCCTGACAACAAATCGAGCGAAGCACCGGACTGTGCAGGATCAGGCATGGTGACCTTATCCTTGAATGGTGCTTGCGTCAGGTCTGACCAGTCGGTCGGACGCGGTGTACCGCTCTTGGTATTCCACACAATAGATAACACCGACAAACCTTGTGCCACATATGCCGGTTGTTTGAAACGCGCCGGTACATGTTGTGCATTTGGACTTTGGTAGCTCAGCAACCAGCCGCGCTTATCCAGATCCTGTGCGCTATCCCACGATGCCGAGATCACGACATCGGCGCGTGGATTCGAGGCTTCTGCCTGCAGGCGCGCCATGACCTTGCCGGTATCGGCCTGGAATACATCGACGGTGACGCCGGTACTGGCTTTGAAATCTGCAGCCAGTGTTTCTATCAGTTTGCCAGGGCCTGCACTATAAATGGTCAGGGCCGATGCATGCGGCGCAGCAAACGCGGCAAGCAGGGACAGGCTGGCGATATTCAGCGACATTAATTTTTTCATGTAATTTCCTTGTTTGATCAAGCAGCTTGCGGTAACCAACGCAAGCGCTGCCAGTCCACCGTCAGTTCTACCATCTGGCCATGCGACAAGCGGGTATCAGTCGTCAGGACCAAACCTTTAGGCGCGTCGGCAGTGCGTACTTCGGTAATGAAGCGCCCGTTACGGTAGCGCTGCATCAGGACTTCGCCGCGGAAGCAATGCGCCGCATTGGCCGCCAGCGACAAGGCCGATTGAGGGATGAGTAAATGGTGGGCATCCAGCGCCACATCCGGGGCAAAACGTTGATGCCATGAATGCGGGACTTCCTTCGCATGCAGCAAGGTACCCAGTTTGAGAAATTCTGCGATCAGCGTATTCGCCGGCTCCGACACCAGCATGTCCGGTGTCGCCAACTGGCGGATGCGGCCGCCTTGCATGACTGCGACCACATCCGCCAGCGCAAAGGCTTCTTCCTGATCATGTGTGACATAGACGGCGGTCGTACCCATGGTGCGCAGCAGGTGGCCGATTTCATGACACAGACTTTCACGCAGGT
>JBEBUE010000367.1:0-3461 GCA_040393485.1 Herminiimonas sp. | reverse complement strand
TGACCATGTTTGTGGCGGCCTGCTGTTTCGGCGGCGGCTTTTGATTTCTGCCCTCGGTGTTTCGCTGCATCAGATCTGGCTGGTCTATCTCGGTTATGGCGTTATCGGCGGTATCGGTTTAGGTCTCGGTTATGTTTCGCCAGTCTCAACGCTCATAAAATGGTTCCCGGACCGCCGCGGTATGGCGACCGGTATGGCGATCATGGGTTTCGGCGGTGGTGCAATGATAGGAGCGCCTTTGTCGGTGTATCTGATGGACCACTTCAAGACTGCGACTTCGGTCGGCGTGACCGAAACGTTTGTTGTCATGGGCGTGATCTACTTCATCTCGATGGCGATTGGTGCCATGGCTATTCGTATCCCGCCGCCTGACTGGAAGCCAGCGGGCTGGGTGCCACCTGTAGTCGAGAACAAGATGATTACCAAGCATCATGTCGATATCGAACAAGCGATGAAGACACCGCAGTTCTATTTGCTGTGGCTGGTGCTCTGCCTGAACGTTACTGCCGGTATCGGTGTGTTGGGCCAGGCCTCCGTGATGATCCAGGAAACCTTTAAAGACACCGTATCGGTCGCTGCCGCTGCCGGCTTCGTCGGCTTGCTGAGTGTGTTCAATATGGGTGGCCGATTCTTCTGGTCATCCGCTTCCGATTACCTGGGCCGTAAGCGTACCTACTTCATCTTCTTCACAGTCGGCATCATCCTGTACTCGTGCATCCCGTACACCGGTCATAGCGGCAGCGTCGCACTGTTCGTGATTTTCTACGGCATTATCGTCAGCATGTACGGCGGTGGTTTCTCGACCGTGCCGGTTTATCTGGCTGATCTGTTCGGTACCAAGTTTGTCGGTGCGATCCACGGTCGTTTGCTGACCGCATGGTCGGCAGCAGGCGTACTGGGTCCGGTGCTGGTCAATTACATCCGTCAATACCAGATCGATCAGGGCGTCGCCAAAGGCGAAGCCTATGCAGTCACCATGTACATCATGGCGGGTCTGTTGCTGGTCGGCTTCGTTTGCAATATGTTGATCAAGCCGGTGGATGCAAAACACTATATGCGTGACGAAACAGCCAAAGCCGACAAGCCGGTGCATGGCGGTAACGTACAAGTTGCCAGCGCGGCCTGAGCCTTGCGCTATAGATGATTAGGAGAAAGATATGAAAGCAAATACATCTGTCGACAGCAAGCAAACCAGTCCTGCGCTGATCGCAATCTTCTGGGCTTACGTCACGATCCCTTTGGTCTGGGGCGTGTGGTCCACTTTGCAAAAGGCAATGGCCCTGTTCCACTAAGCGCTGCTTTATCCAATAAAAGCGAGGTACTTGCCGGTGCCTCGCTTTTTTCTGTCCAGCTGCTTCTTTGCGTGCCGAGGCTGGACGCGTACTGCAGGATGCGCAATTATGGGTTATAAGAAACGTTATCCATCGTTCGTGGCTTATCCCCGCATAGAATTCATTATGAGCGCTGCAACTCCAGTTAATCATCCAGAAGAACCCTTCGTCGAAGCATTCGGCGGCTGGCAAGAACGCTCCATCCTGATCGTGGACGATGAACCCGGCATGCGCAGTTTTTTGCAACGCACGCTGGTCGGCCGTTGCAGCCGCGTTGACGCCGTGGATTCTGTGGAAGCGGCCAATGTCTTGTTGGGGCAGTATCACTTCGACCTCATCATTCTGGATAACTCCCTGCCGGGCAAATCCGGCGTTGACTGGTTACAGGAAATACGCGAGCTGGGCTTGCATAACGACGTGGTTTTGATCACGGCATTTGCCGATCTGGAAACGGCCATCCGTGCGCTGCGTGCCGGCGCTGCTGATTTCCTGCTCAAACCTTTCCGCGTCAACCAGATACTGAGCGCAATCGGTCGCTGTTTTGATCGTGCGCATTTGCGGCGTGAAAATTTCATTCTGCGGCGCGAGCTGGATACCCATGTCGATCTCGCTGGTGTCGATGGCCTGATCGGCGCGTCTGCTGCCTTGCAACCGATACGTGAAGCGATCAAGCGTCTGGCAATGGTACCCAGTACCGTGTTGATTACCGGTGAATCAGGCACTGGGAAAGAGATTGCAGCACGTGCCATGCACCAGCTCAGTAATCGTTCCGCTAACCATTTCGTTCCCGTCAATTGCGGTGCAGTTGCACCGGAAATTATTGAAAGCGAATTATTCGGCCACGTCAAAGGTGCGTTCAGTGGCGCTGCATCTTCGCGTGAAGGTTTATTCTTTTACGCGCAAGGTGGCACCCTCTTCCTGGATGAAGTCGCCGAGTTACCGTTGACGATGCAGGTCAAGCTATTGCGTGTACTGGAAGAAAAAAGAATCCGTCCGGTCGGTGCCGAGCGCGAGATACCGGTCGACGTGCGCGTCATTGCAGCGACCAATCGCAATGTGGAAGAAGCGGTAGCCGAAGGACGTTTCCGTCAGGACTTGTATTACCGCCTCAATGTCGTACAACTACACATGCCTCCCTTGCGTGAACGTACCGAGGATATCCCGGCGCTGGCAGAATATTTCGTACGCCAATTGGCGCAGCAATTGGGCGTGGCAGCGAAGAAGCCGGACCATACTCTATTTGCCTCACTGGCTTCATATAGTTGGCCGGGCAACGTGCGCGAGCTGCGCAATCTGATTGAGCGCTGGCTGATACTCGGTAATATTTCCGATGTGACCGCTACCAACAACGTGGCACCGACCACATCGAATGGCGACGTCACGCTGGAGGCCATCGAGAAACAACACATCCTGAAGATACTGGCCGAAGTGGACGGCAATAAAACGGAAGCCGGGCGTCGCCTGGGTATTTCACGCAAGACCCTCGAGCGCAAATGCGCCGAGTGGGGTGTGTAGAAACGGAACATAGTGCGACGTCTCATGCAATGGGTGGCGACCCGTCATTTCCTCGGTAACGTGTCGGTACGAACCAAGCTGCTGCTGGTGGCATTGGTGCCTTTGCTGACCGCGCTGCCCATCCTCTTTTCTTTAATTTTCTACTGGGGCCTCGGCTACTACGACCGCCTGCTCACCTTCAAGGTCAGCAGTGACCTGACGGTTGCACATGAATACTTTATCCATGTGCGGGAGCGCATCGGACAGGACGTATCCGGCCTGGGTGATTCACATCGCTTTGTGACGACGGTGCGTGACGACGATAGCGCCAGCTTGCAACGCATGCTGGCAGACAAGCAAAAATCACTGGCGCTCGACTTTCTCAATTTCCTCGACCCGCAAGGGCGGGTAATGGTTTCTTCCAATGGCAAACCGGCCGCACTGATCGCAGAAAGCTGGCCGGTCGTGTACAGCGCGTTGCAAGGTGAGAAAGCAACCGAGATTGATATTTATTCGGAAGCACAATTACGCCAATTGAGCGACAAGGCAGCGCAACAGGCGTACATCGAACTGCTTAACACGCCCAACGCTGCGCCGACCAAAAAGACGGCAGAGAAAAGCGGCATGGTTATCCAC
>JBEBUE010000366.1:0-3463 GCA_040393485.1 Herminiimonas sp. | reverse complement strand
GACCGTCGTCGAAAGTGCCGACCACCTTGCCTTCTGCCGGCCACATCCAGGACACGCTGTCATCATCTGTCGCCAGCACCACAGGTGCAGCAGGCTCGGCAGGCGCAGCCGGTTTGGCGGTTGTCGCAGCAGGAGATGCTGCCGCAGCGGTTTGCGCACTATCCGGCTTTTGCATTTCGGCTAAGGTCGCATCCGAATATGGACGTTTCTCGCCACGCGGGCTGGTCTTATTGCTGGCAGTAGCACTGGTCGTTGCACCGGATGGTGGCCCCAAAGGACGGCTTTCCACGCCAGACGAGCTGGCTATGGCACCGATCTGTGCACCGCCGCTACGCGCCGTCGCTGCATCTGGCGGCGCTACGCGCAGGACTTGCCCGACTTTAATATCGTTAGGGTTCGCCAAGTTATTCCAGGCGACGATTTCGCTATAGCTTTGACCAAAATCCAGCGCGATGCGATACAGCGTATCGCCCTTTCTTACGGTATACGTCGTGCGGTCTTCTACCGCAGCTTTAGGAGGGGTTGTACCGCCGATCCGACGCTCACTGACCGGGGCCGAGTTCTGCGTCGAACTACAGGCACTGAGTAAGCCGACTAGCGATATCAGGAATATCTGTCGAGTTGTGTTTATTCTCATTACGTTCAATTATTCTTTAGCGATGTTGATGCAGTGTGGGCTAAGTTACGGTACCTGGACGGAGCGGCACAAAATGGCAATCCTCCAGCGTCGAACTTTTCCATTCAAATTTGCTGACGCGTTCTATCAGTTGCAACACCTGATGACGTTCGCCAACCGGGGCGACCAGACGCCCGCCTATTGTCATTTGTTCCAGCAAGGCCTGCGGCACTTCAAGTCCGGCCGCAGCCAAAATGATGCCATCAAATGGGGCAGCCTGGGGTAGACCAAGCATACCATCTCCGTAATGCAAGCGGATATTTGCAACCCGCATAGGCCGCAAATTGGCTTTTGCCAATTCATGCAAACCCTTGATCCGTTCGATGGAATAGACTTCCTTGGCCACCAATGACAGAACCGCAGCCTGGTAACCGCAGCCGGTACCGATTTCAAGCACACGATTGAGTACACCACCCTGCTGATTGTTCCGCATGACTTCAATCATTCTTGCCACGATGTATGGCTGCGAGATGGTTTGATGATAACCAATTGGCAACGAAGCATCGATATAAGCCTGGCTGGCAAGTGCCGGCTCCATGAATAAATGACGTGGTACGGCATCCATCGCGGCCAGCACCTTGCTGTCTTTTACCCCTTGTTTGGCGACCCTCGCAGTCATTGCCTTGCGCACCGATTCCGATACCAGCGGGGTTGCGCGCTCCGTTGCTACCGGTGCAGCGGCCGTCTTGCGTGGTACTTCGACAGGGCGCGCCGGTGCCACCGTGCGTTTGCTGTGCTGGGAAGCATTCAGGGTCGCGGTTTGCGGCGTCACCACCTTGCGCTGTGGCTCTGTCCTGACACCATTACGCGGCGCTTTCTCGGCAATCGAGGACAGGGATAGCGGGAAGCGCTTGCTTTTATCGGTCATACCAACACCTTCTTCAAGGCTTCCAATTGTGCGGTATGCGTCAAATCGATCTGCAACGGCGTGATGGATACATGGCCTAATGCAGTGGCGTGGAAATCAGTACCCTCGCCCGCGTCTTTTTGTCCACCACAGGGACCTATCCAGAAGATGTCACGGCCGTGTGGGTCCTGCGCCTTGATAACGGCTTCAGACTGGTGCCGTTTGCCGAGCCGCGTTGCGACTGGCGGCTTCAATTGCTCGTATGGCAGGTTGGGAATATTGACGTTTAACAGGAAGGGTTTGCCGTAGGTATCGAAGCGACGCTCGACGATATCGCGCGCCACCCGTGCCGCAGCATCAATCTGCTCCCAGCCTTTGTTGACTTGTGAAAACGCTATGGCCGGGATACCAAACAAAAACCCTTCGGTCGCTGCTGCCACGGTCCCGGAATACAGGGTGTCATCCCCCATATTTTGCCCTTGATTAATACCCGAGACGATTAAATCCGGCGGCTCCGACATAATCCCGGTCAGCGCAATATGCACGCAATCCGATGGCGTGCCATTGATGAAGTAAAAACCGTTTGCCGCCTGGTAGACGGACAAGGGGCGATCAAGGGTAAGGGAATTGGAACTACCGGAGCGATTGCTGTCTGGTGCTACGACTACGATATCGGCAATCGCTGCCATCGCGTCGGCCAGGGCAATGAGCCCCGGCGCCAGGTAACCGTCATCGTTACTGATAAGGATTTTCATTCCTGAATTTTACCTGAAGCAAGGGCTGCCGCCGCACAAGCTTGCAGCTCAATTCACATAAATTCTGTGTGCTTCAGGCGCCGTCTGTTTGCGCGGATTGTTCTGAAATCCCAGACGCCGTATCTATAGCGCTAAAGAACTCCTGCACCACCGCCAATTCACGGGTACGTTTGAATGGTGGCAGACTTTGCCAGATGCGCTTGCCATATGGTTTGGAAATCAGGCGTGGGTCACAGATCATCAACACGCCCTTGTCCCGCTCATCGCGGATCAGGCGACCTGCACCCTGCTTCAGATTGATGATGGCGGCGGGCAGTTGATGATGCATGAAGCCATTCAATCCCTTGCGCTCCAGCGCTTCGATACGCGCTGCCAGCACCGGATCATCCGGCGGTGAGAATGGCAGCTTGTCGATAATCACGACAGACAAGGCATCACCACGTACGTCGACGCCTTCCCAGAAACTCTGGCTGCCTATCAGCACGGCATTGCCCGCAGCACGGAAACGATCAAGCAATTCTGTACGTCCGGCCTCACCTTGCACCATCAGAGGGAATGGCAACTTGCGCCGCTCAAATTCTTCGCGCAAACGTTCCGCCGCCCGATTCACCGCCCGTATCGTCGTGCAAAGCAGGAAAGCGCCACCACCGGCAGCTTCGATCACCGGCAAGGCCGCATCAATCACCGCATCGGTGTACTCAGGCGAATTCGGCTGCGGCAAGCTGGTCGGAACGTAGAGCAAACCCTGTTCGCCATATTCAAACGGGCTGGGCCAAGATTGCGCCGGCTCATCCCACAAACCCATTTGCGCACTGTAGTGGTTGAAATCGTTTTTGACCGCCAGGGTAGCTGAAGTAAAAATCCAGCTACGCGGCACGCCTTCGCGTTGCTTGTTGAAGATAGGCGCGATAGACAAAGGAGTCTGGTGCAATTGCAAGGAGGTCGAATAAGCCTCAACCCACAACACGCTTTCCTGGCCGATCATCACTTCCTCGGTCTTCGGCTTGTTCCATGCATCCAGACGCATCGCCAGCTCCAGCGCGCGCACCCGACATTGCTCTATGGTATCCGCACGTTCAGCCTGCTTTTGCAGGACGGCGATCATATTGTCCAGCTGCTCTTTCAGGGTTTCCAGCGCAGGGAAAAAAGCGCTGGAAGGAGCAATCTGGTTGACTGCCAGACGCA
>JBEBUE010000365.1:0-3468 GCA_040393485.1 Herminiimonas sp. | reverse complement strand
AGAAACAGTGAGTAAACCGGTGAGGCAGAGCAATGCGACAGGCAAACAGGTGGTACCGGCAGCGATGCCGAATTCTTGGTTAGACATCTCTTGCGCAATTGGTTTCGCTTTGCCGTTGGCTTTTGCGTATTTCATACGCCATACCAGGCTAATCGCCGCCAGACGCGATAGCGGATGCGCAATCAGCAAGACGGATACCACCGCAGGTGATGGCAAACTGGAAAGTGCCATCCACTTCAGGGCTAACATCAAACCAATCCCGATCGCGCCGTAAGCGCCTATGCGCGAATCCTTCATGATCTCCAGCGCACGTTCCGGTGTACTGCCACCTCCCAGACCGTCACAGGTGTCAGCAAAACCATCCTCATGAAACGCACCGGTAAGGTAGATCCCGGCTATGGTTGAAAGTAGCACTGCAATTGATTGCGTCCACAACAGCGAGGCGACGATATAGACAATGATGGTCGCCAGCGCCACCACTATGCCGACCGCCGGGAAGTAGCGCGATGCATGTTGCAACCATTTTTCGTCAAACCCTACCCAGCGCGGCACCGGGATGCGCGTAAAGAATTGCAAGGCGACAAAGAATAAACGTAGCTGATGCAGGCAACGTGCGGAGAAACTGCTGTGTGGGACAATCTCTGATTCCATAATGTACAGAATAGTTACGCGAGTTATATTTAATTAAGCGTTTTGTTGACTGACGTCAGCAGATTCAAATGTGGCCATTTCGCGCAGGAAATTGACGGCTGCATGCAGCATCGGCAAAGCCAGTACGCTGCCGGTCCCCTCACCCAGGCGCAAATCCATCTGCAATACCGGACGACCACCGAGGTGGTCGATCATTTGCCGATGCCCATGCTCATCCGAACAATGCGCAAAGACACAATAGTCCAGGATCGCAGGCTCCATGCGCGCTGCAACCATCAGGGCGCTGGTAATAATAAAGCCGTCTATCAGCAAGACCATGCGTCGCTCTGCCGCGGCCAGCATGGCACCAACGATCATCGCAATTTCGAAGCCACCGAAAGTAGCAAGGATATCCAGCGGCGCATTCTGCGCAACGATGGCCACATGATGCGCAACGGCATCCTGCACTACCTTTTGCTTATGCAATATACCTTCCTGCGCGAGGCCAGTACCTGCTCCCACGCATGCTGCCGCGGGTAACCCGGTCATCGCATGCATGATGGCGGCCGCTGACGTGGTATTGCCTATGCCCATTTCACCAAAACCCAGGACATTGCCCTTGATCCCGGCCACCAGGTCACGCCCTGCCTGTATCGCTTGCTTGCATTGCTCCGCGCTCATTGCCGCTTCCTGCGCAAAGTTACGCGTGCCGTAAGCTACTTTACGATCCAGCAAACCGTCACGCACGCCAAAATCATGGTTTACACCGGCATCCACGATATGCAGCGCACAGTGATTCTGCCGTGCAAAAACGTTAATCGCTGCACCACCAGCCAGGAAGTTCTCGACCATCTGCCAGGTCACACTCTGCGGATAAGCTGAAACGTTCTCGGCCACGATACCGTGGTCGGCAGCAAACACTATCAATGCAGGATCAATAATCTGTGGCTGTGTCGTTTGCTGAATCAGGCCGATCTGGTGTGCCAGGACTTCCAGCATGCCCAGGCTACCCAGCGGTTTGGTTTTGTTATTGATGGCCGCCGCCAGGGCAGCGGATAAAACAGCGTTTTCGGTAAAAGAAAGTGTAGTCATCTAGGGTGTAAGAATCGGGGGTAGCAGCAGGCTGTGCATGTAGGGGTGAAACGCTAATAGCTTGACAACAATTTGCAGCGTCAGCGATGCAGGATAAGGCTCGCTGGACATGCCCCAATTGCCGGGTGCGTAAAAAGTGCTTGCAGTGTAGGCGCGCGCTCAGGCCGCGTCAAACCACATGCGCTACTAGTCATGCCCTACCTTTTACCTAGTCAGCCGACCTATATGGATCAGCATGGCAGACTGCAATGACAAGCTGGTTACAGAAAAAAACAGTAAATGCCGCTTGTTTAACAATAATTTGCAAGTGTTGCCAACAGCCGCCAACTTCCACCGAATTACTATGCGCCCCTCTCAAATCTGGGTATTATTGCCTAGGATCAACGCGCAAAATGCGCGTACCAAAATCCATAACCTGCCGGGCCTGTAGCGCCACGAACCGCGCACCTTGTGACCGGTATGGATATAAATGGATAACCGACAGGGAAAGGTATTACATGAGCGGCGATTTAGATGAGTTTGATGCATTGTTTGAAGAGATTTCTGCGCAACGGGCAGAAACGATAGCTGCACCTGCCTCAGTAGCACCTGCTGCTACCCCGGCCACGCCCGCATCGCCTCCCGTAGTCAACGCGCCGGCCCCCGCAGCCACCGCATCGACATCTGAAGCAAGCAACGAAGAAGATAACGGTGAAAAGCCGATGTACGAACGCCTGGGTGGCATCGTCCGCCTGCTGCACGACTCATTGCGCGAACTCGGCTACGACCGTTCTCTATCTGATGTCGCATCACAGATCACCGACGCACAAGGCCGTCTCGAATATGTCGCGACCCTGACCGAACAAGCAGCCAATAAAGTATTGAACGCCATCGATGTCGGTATGCCGGAACAGGATGCCCTGTCCAAAAGCGCCAAGGATATGGATGCGCGCTGGGCCCTGTTATTCGACGGCAAACTCAGCGTCGATGAATTCAAAACACTGGCCCAGGATTCACGCCAGTTTGCTGGCAAAGTGACCGAAGTCACCGAAGCAGAAAAAGCCCGCCTGCTGGAAATCATGATGGCGCAAGACTTCCAGGACATCACCGGCCAGCTGATCAAGAAGATCGTCGCCATCACGCACAAGGCTGAGAGCGAACTGGCGCAGCTGCTGCGCGACAACGCACCGGCCGAAGTCAAGGCAGCACATCCGGACAACAAACCTGCCGAGCTGCTGAATGGTCCGTCTGCACCTGCCATTGCAATGGTGCAGGATGATGTCGATAGCCTACTTGCCGATCTGGGGTTCTGATGGATGACATGCTCAAGGATTTCGTCGTTGAGGCGCTGGAACTGGCGACGAATGTAGAAGAGCACCTGCTTACACTGGAGCGTAATCCAGGTGACCTCAATACACTGAACGCGGTTTTCCGTTCGTTCCACACGATCAAAGGCGGCGCCGGTTTCATGAACCTGCCAGCCATGGTCTCTGCCTGTCATCTGACCGAAAACCTGTTCGATGCGCTGCGCACCGGCCAGGTACCGGTAACGCCGATCGCTATCGAAGCAGCGCTGCAAGCCAGCGGCTTTGTTGCCGATCAGCTGGATGAACTGGCAAACGGAGCACAACCAGAAAGCCTGTCGGCGATGCCAGCTTCGCTGGAAGACATCCTGACCAGTGCCATTGAAGGCAAGACCGAAGCCAGTGCACCGGCTGCCGTCGCCGCGACTGCTACCGCTCCCGATGCTGCCGCAACAGCTGTCAG
>JBEBUE010000364.1:0-3475 GCA_040393485.1 Herminiimonas sp. | reverse complement strand
CACCAGAATGGAATAGTGCAAGACGCAGCGAACTCAAACGTCTATTAAGTTGTCAGAATGACTGGATCGTCACCAGTTCGGAAGGATTGCGTTTCCTGACAGAGATGGTGGCACAACTGGATGAGGCAGGGAGCGTCGCAAAAATGCAACAACAAAGAATTATCGTATCCCACGTTCGAATCGCGGAAACCGCGCAGTTGCTAGGTTTCTCGAATATCACACTAACCAGATCAGGCGACGACGGACTATTAGCCGCGTTACAATCTTGCTCATGACCGACATGCCAACATCTCCCGACTCTACACCGCCTGCAGCTCCTGCTGCGGCGCCATCTAATGCAGTGCCTCCGAGCCCGCCGCCTGGCCCATCCAGCAAAAGCAGTAGCGCTGGCAAACAGGGTCTGGTCTATGCAGCCCTGATCGCCCTGGCCGCATTGGTCGGCGTGCAATGGTGGATGTCGCACAAGGAACTCTCCACCGTGCGCACTGAAGTAGCGCGCCGTATCCAGAGTGGTGACGCGATCAATACCGAAACCAAGGTTATTGTGAAGTCGGCGCAGGAAACCATCACCGAACTGCAAGCCAAGGTCAATGTGCTGGAAGGCAAGCAGGTTGAAGCGCAGAGCCAGCAACTGGCGCTGGAACAGCTCTATCAGGATCTGTTCAAGAAGCGTGAAGACTGGGCGCTGGCTGAAATCGAACAGGTATTGTCCACCGCCAGCCAGCAACTGCAATTGGCGGGCAATGTACAAGGCGCACTGATCGCTTTGCAAAACGCCGATGCACGTTTATCTCGTGCAGATACCCCACAATTCGTTACCGTACGGCGCGCGATCGGACACGATATCGCACGCCTGAAAGCCTTGCCTAGCCTGGACTTGACCGGTATTGCCTTGCGTCTGGATAGCGTCATTAGCCAGATCGATAGCATGCCTTTGCTGGCCGATGAAAAACCGGCACAGCCAGCCAGCGAACCGAAAAACCGCCCGGTAGCGGCCAAAGCGCCAGCTAAAAACGCCAAAGCAGCGACTACTGGAACTGCAACCGAGCCTGTGGCTGACGACTGGTTGCCAGTCGTGAAAGCGAAGTGGGAAAGCTTCAGTAGCGAAATGTGGAGCGATCTGCAGCAATTGATACGTGTACGTAGTGTCGATACTTCAGATGCCTTGCTGTTGTCGCCGACTCAAGCCTACTACGCCCGGGAAAACCTCAAGCTACGTTTGTTGAATGCGCGCCTGGCATTGTTGTCGCGTAATGAAGTCGCTTTCCGTAGCGACATGATTGCGTCGCAAGATGCCATCAGCAAATACTTCGATACCCGTGCCAAGCAAACGCAAACTGTACAGGCGATGTTGAAGCAGGTGCAGTCGAGCAATCTGGCAATCGAGATGCCGACCCTGTCCGAAAGCCTGAATGCAGTCCGTAATTACAAAGCCAAGCCTTGATTCCGGACATGGTTCCGGTTTTATCGTCAGCTTTAAATCAACAATGATGGCCTACTGTTTTTAATATGCGCATATTTCTCTGGCTTCTCGTTCTGTTTGCCACTGCCATCGGACTGGCGGTGGTAGCACGCTTCAACGCCGGTAACGTGGTGTTCTTTTATCCGCCATACCGCGTCGACTTGTCGCTGAACTTCTTTGTCCTTTTGTCGGTTCTGCTGTTCTTCCTGATCTATGCCGTGCTAAAGACAGTACGCGTGGCGCAAAAAATGCCGGGCAAGGTCGCCGCCTATCGTCGTGACAAGCTGGAGCGCAAAGGTAATCTGGCGTTGCGTGATTCCTTGAAAGCTTATTTTGAAGGCCGTTTCGGCCATGCTGAAAAAGCCGCGATGCGTGCCAGCGAATCACCGGACAACGCCGGCCTGGCTGCTTTGATCGCGGCACGTGCTGCGCATCGGATGCAGCAGACTGAGCGTCGCGATACCTGGCTGGCAACCGTCGAGGAAGACCAAAGCCTGAAAACGGCGCGCCTGATGACAGCCATCGAATTGCTGGTCGATGAACGTCAGCCTGAACTGGCACTGGACGTCGTCAAGGAACTCAATGCCAACGGTACACGCCATATCCACGCCTTGCGTATGGCACTGAAAGCGAACCAACGTGCCAACAACTGGCCGGAAGTCTTGCGCCTGGTACGCACGCTGGACAAGAACAATGCCTTGCATCCGGCCTTATCGACGCGCTTGCGTGAGCTGGCGTATCAGGATTTGCTGAAAAACCCATCCAACGATGCGGAATCCCTGCGCAACATCTGGTGGGCGATCCCTGCCGAAGACCGCAGCAAGGCTTACGTTGCGATGCATGGTGCGAATGCTTTCAATCAGCGTGGCTTGCATGATGATGCCCGTGCGATTATTGAGAAATCAATGGCGCTGGAATGGGATGATCGTTTGCTGCGTCCTTACCGCGCGTCGGCTGCGGGTGAAGGTTCGCCGGCCTTGCTGGCACAAATCGAGCGCTGCGAAGAATGGACCAAAAAGCATCCGGGCGATCCTGAACTGGCATTGACGCTGGGCACTTTGTGCCTGCGCCAAAACCTGTGGGGCAAGGCGCAACGGCATCTGGAGCAGGCGTTGTCAGATGCAAACGGCGCACGCATGTTGCAGGAAGTACATTTGAAACTGGCGCAACTGCATGAAGCACTGGGCCATGAAGAAGAAGCGGCTTCGCATTACCGCCAATGCGCGGTAGCGACCATATTGTAAAAAGCAAGGAAGCAGGTGTGCGACCGTGCACCTGCCGAGATTGTCGGTTTGCGGCAACTTTTTCTGCCATTCCTGCCGTAATCCCCCCACAAGAAAAATACTGAAAGCCGCTATAATTCAGGGTTTGCAGCACTGTTCCCCACTTTTGAGAAAACAAATATGAGTCTGAATCACGTCCCAGCCGGCAAAGATCTGCCGAACGACTTCAACGTCATTATCGAAATCCCAATGAACGCCGATCCGGTCAAGTATGAAGTTGACAAGGAGTCGGGCGCGATGTTTGTCGACCGCTTCATGAGCACCGCAATGCACTATCCGTGCAACTACGGCTACATTCCGCAAACCTTGTCGGACGATGGTGACCCGGTTGACGTGTTGGTGATCACACCATTCCCGTTGTACCCAGGCGTAGTCGTACGCTGCCGCGCAATCGGCATGCTTAAAATGACAGACGAAGCGGGCGGCGACGCAAAATTGCTGGCAGTACCTATCGACAAAATCCTGCCTATCTACAGCCACTGGCAAAAACCAGAAGACATCAACGATCTGCGTTTGCAACAAATCCAGCACTTCTTTGAACACTACAAAGATCTGGAAAAAGGCAAATGGGTTAAGGTTGATGGCTGGGTTGGCCCGGACGAAGCTAAGGCAGAGATCCTGTCTGGTGTAGAGAGCTACAAGAAGAGCGTTGCTAAGTAATTGCTTGTTCGGTGGTTGAGAAAGCGCACTTTTAAGTGCGCTTTTTTATTGTTTGTCTGGTTTCGCTTCT
>JBEBUE010000363.1:0-3477 GCA_040393485.1 Herminiimonas sp. | reverse complement strand
TTCGTGCGCATCGGCCACGGTATCGTCGTATTCCCGGGTGGTGCCGGTACGGCGGAAGAAATCCTCTACATCCTGGGCATCCTGCTGCACCCGGACAATGCCGGCCAGCCATTCCCGCTGGTATTTACCGGCCCTGCCAATTCGGCCGACTACTTCAAGCAAATCGACCACTTCATTGGCGTGACGCTCGGTCCGAAAGCGCAAAAACTCTACAAGATCATCGTCGATGATCCGGTACAAGTTGCGCAGGAAATGCAGGACGGTATCAAGGCGGTACGCGAATTCCGTAAAAGTAAGGGCGATGCCTATTACTTCAACTGGGGCCTGAAGATAGACCACGCGTTCCAGATGCCGTTTTTCCCGACCCATGACAACATGCGTAATCTATCGCTGCATCAGAATCAGGAGCGACATGAGCTGGCAGCCAACCTGCGTCGGGCGTTTTCCGGCGTGGTGGCAGGTAACGTCAAGGAAAGCGGCATACGCGCAATAGAAGAGCATGGCCACTTCGAGATCAGCGGCGACCTCAGCATCATGGATCCGATGGATAAATTGCTGGCGGCCTTCGTGGCACAAGGACGTATGAAATTACCGGGCAAGGCTTACAAGCCTTGCTACCGCGTCATCAAGTAAGGGGATCAGATAGAAAGTTGCTGGACGCCGCCGGTGTTCAGCAACGCTTCCATCGCACGGTCAAACACCGGAGCCAGCTCCAGCACAGCGATCGAGCCTTCGCGCAAACCCTTGATCAGCGCAATCGATGAATACAGCAGCAGCCGCGGCACGCTCTGTGTGTCGTTCAGCCTGAACAGGTAAAACGATTCCTGACCATCTACCCATAGCAAAGTGGCGGGCAAATAAGCGCCCTCGTGCCACCACTCGATTTGCATTCCTATATGCATGCCGCCCAGCCACTGCGCATCTGAACTCAACAAAGTACCGAGATCACTGTCCAGATAAAGCTGTGCATTAACATCGGCTTGCTGCAAAGCCAATTGCAAACGGTCATTGGGTACGGTAGGCGCATGAATCTCTGTTGCTTGCTGGCTCGTCGCACCACCTATGTACAAAGTGGCAAAGTGTTGCCGCAAACTGAGTAATGAGCGTGCGCCCGCGCGCTGGTTACCCTGTATCGTCCGCAAGACCTCGGCATGCATCGCTACCAGTTGATCGAGTATCTGCCTGGCTTCAACCTCGGACAGCAATAATAATTTCAGGCCGCCCTTAATCCGCTGTACCAGCTTCGGCAATACCTGCATCAGGGTGTTGCGTTCGCTGGCATCCAGCTCTTCCTGCACACTCCACACCAGATCAGCAACTGCTTCCCGATATGGTTCAATATCAATGCTGTCATGTTCGCTGACATATACCAGCACCCGGCTCCAGACCTTGATCAGGAAATCAACCGCACGCTGATCGGTCTGTAGCGACCCCAGACGTTCGCGCAAAGCATTGATCGTATGCACGACCAGCACATCGTGTTGTTGCGGATCTTTTTGTGCACTGCCAATTGCTTCGATCGCGCGCGCCAGCTCAGCGTCATCGGCGTGCAAGGCTCGTTCGACCACATGATGCAAATGCTGGCTGGCCGTGACAAATACCTGCATATCCACATCAAAGTCGCGACACACGCAGACGATCGCTTCCGACATACCCCGATAAATCTCACTCCCCGGTGCTTGCGCTTCATTCATGCCGGTGGCAATCGATGCCGCACGATTGAGGAACTTGCGCGCCGGATGATCAATTTGCTGCAAGACTTCCGGCTCCAGCATCGCCGCTTTCACGAAAGGAATGTGCAATTGCCCGAGCAATTTGCGGAATGCAGGCGTCATGCTGGCGTCGTTGGCGATGTAATCGAACAACATGGTCAGCACATCCAGTCCGACCTTATCCATATCGCCGACTGCGCTCAGGTTTAATACTTCACGCAAATCGGTCACTGGCTCGACTGTCACATCCGCCTGCTCCGCCTCAGCGGCCTCTTTCCGCGACGCGTGCTGCATCTGCTGCAATTGCTTGAACAATGGATGGGAGCCTGCCTTGCCACCTGTCGTGGGCGCAGCGGCAAGGTTGGCAACGCCGTCCGGATGGCGCATGTTAGGAGGCATCCGGCCCGGCGCCGATTGATTGAATATTTTCCAGACAAAATCCAGCAACTCGACCTGGCCGGCCGCCGGCAAAACCGAAGGACTGCCGGCGCTGTTCAACGGTTTGCGTAACTGCTCCAGCACACGTTCCAGCGCCGGAGATGCGGGCATAGCATGTTGTGCATGGAACGGACTGCCGTTGGCGGGCTGCATCTGGCCCGCTGCCCACGGTGCCTGATATGTCGGCTGATTGGCGCCGCTCATCAATTCGCGGTCACGTTTGGTCAATGCACTGGGACGCGCTATCAAGCGGGCATGTACGCCGTTTGACTCAAAGACGTCGCGTATTGCGGAAAAATACTCCGGCAGTTGCTCTGCCAGTGCACCCGACAAATGGTCAAACAACATCGCACAGACATTGCTGTTGCTATTCATCTCGCACAACACGTCATACAGCGCGCGCGCCATCAGGTAAGGCCGGAATGGATTTTCCCGCTCACGCACGTCATGCTCGTCATGCAATTGCGCGATCATCAGATTAAGTCGCCCCAGGCTTTGCTGGTCGGCATCGCGCAGGCGCAGTACGCGCCGTTCAACTTCGATCTGTTTGGTGACGGTATCGTCGTCCATCAGCATCAATGTATCGGCCGAGACATCCTGCAGGTTCTGGCGCAAATCGCGGTACATGGTTTGCATGCCGCGCTCGATATAGCCAACGTAACTGATATTTAAACGTTTGAGGAACTCCGCCCCGTGGGTGGAAAGAAACTCTCTGGAAGCAAAATTCCATTGCTGCTCATTTGCCGAGCCAGCCAGCGCTGCCTGTTTGGCGAGACTGATGCTCGCAGTCTGCACCATGCGTTCGGCAAGAGTGGAAAATCGGAATAAGGCACGTTCTTTAGCCAGTTGAATAACAGGTTTGATCGCGTGCATTACGGTAACCGGCTCCGGCAATGGTTTTTCAATATTTTTTTGATCATAGCTTAAGGCCGGTCAGGTAACGAGATTACGCTCGTTCACATTTTTGATAAGTGAAATTTAACCTGACATTTGTGTCTCATTACACACATTTAACGCTAATTTACAAATCGCAGAAACATCTGTATTGAAAATGAAACGGGCTTGCCACTAGCAAGCCCGATATGTTCACGATCAAGCTGCAAGCCTGGCTTCAGGCAGGCTGCAGCAAAGCCAGTTGTTCCGGAGTGAGGTAAGCCCATTCGCCCTCTTCTAGGCCCAACGATTCCAGCGTCAATCCACCGATCGCTACCCGACGCAGGGCGGAGCAATGATTGCCCGCTGCCGCCAGCATCCGTTTGACCTGATGGTATTTACCCTGCTCCAGCACGATTTCCAGCTCGTTTACACCCAGCATGCGGCAGGTTTG
>JBEBUE010000362.1:0-3480 GCA_040393485.1 Herminiimonas sp. | reverse complement strand
ATGCTGGCGCTGCAACACGGCATCAGCACACAAAAAGGCTTGCAGGAAGTATTTGACCGTTAATGCCATCCTTCATGCTTAGCCTGTAAAGTTAAAACGCCCGGTACATACCGGGCGTTTTTTATTGTTCTTCATCCTGGAACCGTTGAAGCTGGTTCAGGCTGCCACGCGGTTACGTCCCATATTTTTGGCCGTGTACATCATTTCATCGGCACGTTGCAGCAGTGCTTCATAGCTCTGGTCAGTTTCCCTGAGTTGCGCCACGCCAAAGCTGGCGGTAAATGCCAGCTTTTTGCCCTGGTAATACACTTCCTCGGCGTTGATCAGCTCGCGCAGGCGTTCAGCCGTCGCTGCAGCCTGCTCTGCGGTCGAGCCGGGTAACAGGATAGCGAATTCTTCACCTCCTATGCGTGCCACAAAATCGATCTCGCGCACCGCGTTCCTGCTCACAGTGGCCGCAGCCTTGATCACTTCATCGCCTGCCGCATGCCCGTGATTGTCGTTAATCAGCTTGAACAAATCGATGTCGAAGGAAATCATCGACAGCGGCTGGCCATGACGCCGCACCTTGGCGAACTCGAGTGTCGCCACTTCATTGAAGTACCTGCGGTTATACGCGCCTGTGAGCGCATCGATGCGTGACAGCCGTTCGGCCTCATCCCGCGCCTTGCACAGCTCGGCAGTACGTTCCGAGACCAGGCGCTCGAGGTCGTCCTTGGCTTGCTGCAGCAAGGCATTCGATTCCAGTTTTTGCGCGATGATCTGCTTTTCCTTTGCCTCATTCTGCAAGCGCAGGAATTTGATGCGATCTGCCAGTGCCAGCGACAACAGGATCACGTCCAGCAGGATACCGAATTCGACGGCATGGAAAGTGACAAAGCTATACGGCATGAAGCCGCTGACTGTCATCGACGTGATGAACGCACCGACCAGGTTGCCCATCGATGCCACCACGAAGAAGCGCGCCGCCCGAAAACCGGCGCGCCACGCTAGGAAACCGGCAATGGCCGTCAACGCTGCATACATGAATACAAAGTACACGCCGGTCGCGTTATGCACCACAGGATCAGCGAAGGTCAGGGTAAGGAACCATGCCGCTACCATCGCATACAGGAAAAGACACAGGACCCGGTGCATGCGTGGCAGCCGCTGCGCAGTTTCAAGGAAGACCATCGCAAATATGATGGCCATCAACTGGTACAGGAACACCCAACTGGTATACGTCCAGTTTGCCCAGCGCGGCGATTCCGGCCACAAGTACTGCAAGGAAAAGCCGTTGTACGAAAAGTTCATGATGAAAAATGCGGCCAGGTACAGGCAGTAATACAAATAGCTGCGATCCCGCGTCGACGCCCAGATAAAGGCGTTGTAGAGCAGCATGACCAGGACCACGCCGTAAAACATACCGAAATAGCCCAGCAACAGCCGGTCGTTGTCATGAAAGGCCTGCGCATCCCATAGTTCAATAGGCGACAGCAAGGCTTGCGAACTACGGATACGCACGTAATAGGTCTGCTTGCCGGGTTGTACTTGCAGGTCCACCAGGAACTGCGGATTTGGATGCTGACGTTCGGCGAAGGGAAAACGATCGCCAAGCTGGACTTCCCTATAGCCAGGTTTGTCGTTGCGCGCGCCTTCCGGCACATACACACTAATCTGGTCGAGCCAGGCCGTGCGCAGGACCAGCATCATATTGCGCGGCTCGGATGACGGGTTATCGACTTCGAAGCGGAACCAGTAAGCCGATTTGGTGAAACCGAAGCTGAACACTCCGGTGTGATATTCCTTAAAGGATATAGGTGAGGCACTCTTGTTGATGTCTGCGAAGCTAAGGCGCCCGTCCGGATCTTCCATCACATCAACCACTTTGTGCACCAGATAACTGTCGCGCCCTGGTTCCAGTGTAATAATGCCAGCTTGCGCCAGCGGCATGCAGGCAAGCAGCAACAGCGACCAGCGCAGGATTTGCAAGATTCGTTTAATAATTACCATACACATGTCATGCCGCGTGGGCTCTTTTCATCTTGCGTATTAAAAGACCGTCGTTATTTCGGTAGTTATTTATTAACGGGCCTCCGGTAAAGAATCTTTAACAAGAGCAAAAATCGTTGAGTGTTGTGTCCTCCTTATAGAGGTCATACTAATACTATTCGGAAACTACTCGGGAAAATCGCATGAAAGTACTGATATTTGGTGCCACTGGCATGGTCGGGCAAGGTGTGCTGCGGGAATGCCTGCTTGACCCGGAAGTCACGCAGGTGCTCTGTATCGGGCGCAATCCCAGTGGCAAACAGCATCCCAAACTACGCGACATCATCCATACCGATCTGTACGATTACAGCAACATCGAAGCCGAATTAACAGGCGTGGACGCCTGCTTTTATTGCCTTGGAGTATCTTCCGTCGGCATGAAGGAAGCCGACTATGCACATATCAGCTACGACATGACCCTGGCAGCGGCTACCGTGCTGGCACGTTTGAATCCGAATATGGTGTTTACGTATGTATCCGGTGCAGGTACCGACAGCACGGAAAAAGGCTCCGTCATGTGGGCACGCGTCAAAGGCAGGACCGAAAACGCATTGCTGCGTCTGCCGCTACGTGCTTATATGTTCCGGCCCGGCATCATCCAGCCACTGCACGGCGTACGCTCCAAAACCGGGCTCTATCAATTCTTCTACACGCTGGCGGCGCCGCTCTTCCCTGTCTTGCGCGCCATTTTCCCGTATCAAATCACCACCACCGAACAAGTAGGCAAGGCCATGCTGATCGTTGCCCGCCGTGGCAGCGATAAAAAGCTGCTCGAAAGCAAAGATATCGCAACACTGCGATAATGGCGCTCTGAATAAAGCAGCACTTGTTAAAGCAGAACCTACCCATCACGACATTGGTTGCGCTGCGCGCACCGACGCCGTCCCATCCTACGGAGGCAGTTTGCAATCGATTATTTCCGTCCAGGGCCTGACCAAGCAGTATTCGTCAGGCTTCCAGGCGCTCAAGGGGATTGATCTCGAGATCCGTCGCGGCGAAATCTTCGCCCTGCTCGGCCCCAACGGCGCCGGCAAAACCACGCTGATCAGCATTATCTGCGGCATCGTCAATCCGAGTACCGGCACCGTACTGGCCGATGGTCATGACATCGTGCAGGATTACCGCGCTGCGCGTACCAAGATCGGCCTGGTACCGCAGGAACTGTCCACTGATGCATTTGAAACCGTCTGGGCAACCGTTAACTTCAGTCGCGGTATTTTCGGCAAACCGAAAGACCATGCGCATATAGAAAAGGTCTTGCGTTCGCTATCGCTGTGGGAAAAACGTGACTCCAAGATCTTCGCATTGTCGGGCGGCATGAAGCGCCGCGTGATGATTGCCAAGGCACTGTCGCACGAACCACAGATCCTGTTCCTCGACGAGCCGACCGCCGGCGTCGACGTCGACCTGCGCCGCGACATGTGGGACATGGTGCGTGGCCTGCGTGAA
>JBEBUE010000361.1:0-3483 GCA_040393485.1 Herminiimonas sp. | reverse complement strand
GAGCAAGAGAGGACAAATACGTTTCTATATCCTGCATCGCCGTCGCTTATGGAATGAGAGCGAAGGCAAGTGGATGGGATGGGAGCGCAAGCGCGGCAAATTGCATGAATTCAATCGCCTGCTGCGTGATGCGCACGATACATCCTTCCTGCTTGATGAGATTCCGGTACCGCGCAACGTACGTTATGTGGTGACACTGGATGCAGATACCCGTTTGCCTATAGGCGCTTTGCGCGCACTGGTTGGCGTCGCAGTACATCCATTGAATCAGCCACGGCATGATCCGGACACCATGCAGGTGGTCGAGGGTTATGGCATCCTGCAGCCGCGCATCACACCGACCTTGCCGATGCAGCAGGAACGTACCTTGTACCGTCGTTTCTTCTCGGCGCGCGGCGGGGTTGATCCGTATGGCGGTGCAGTGTCGGACGTGTACCAGGATGTCTTTGGCTGGGGTAGTTACTCCGGCAAAGGTCTATACGACGTCGACGCCTTCGAGCGTGCCTTGTCCGGCAAGGTGCCGGAAAACACCATGCTCAGTCATGATTTGTTTGAAGGTGCGCTGGCGCGTTGCGCACTGGTGAATGACGTCGAATTGTTTGAAGACTTCCCATCGCATGTGGAAGAAGCGGCGGCACGCCAGCATCGCTGGACGCGCGGTGACTGGCAGTTGTTGCCCTGGCTGCTGCATGCCGGACGCGTTTCCATGTCAACCATAGACCGTCTAAAAATCGCCGATAACATGCGGCGTTCGTTGACCGCACCAGCGATTCTGTTGACCCTGGTCATCAGCTTCTTTCTGATCGGCGCACCGACCTGGCCATGGCTGCTGCTGGCGATAGTCGGGCTGGCGCCGCCAGCCGTATTTCGTTTCATTTCCGATTTGGCGCCGCACCGTGACGATCTTAGTTTTAAAGCGCACTGGCGACGCGGGCTGGCGGTACTGCCGGACACTATCGCGGTGGTGTTCATTTCATTGGCGATGCTGGCGCAGTATTCGTGGCTGATGCTGGATGCGATCGTGCGCACATTGGTACGCCTGATCTTCACGCGCAAGAAGTTATTGGAGTGGATTACTTCGGCACAAGTCAGGCGTGCGAAGAAATATTCATACAGCAGCTTCTTTTGGCGCGGACGCATGGGCATGGTCATTGCCGTCGCGATACTGGTCGCGCTCGCCGTATTTGATCCCGCCGGGTTGTGGTTGGCACTCCCGTTCTGCTTGTTGTGGCTGGCCGGCCCGTTGATTGCACGTGCGATCAGCTTGCCACCGGTGGATACCAATGTGGAAGAACTGGATGTGGCGGAAGAAACCGAGTTGCGACTGGTGGCAAGGCGTACCTGGCGGTTCTTCACGACCTTTGTCGTGGCGCAGGACAACTTCCTGCCACCGGATAACTTCCAGGAAGATCCGCAACCGGTGATTGCACACCGGACTTCGCCGACCAATTTTGGTTTGTATCTGCTTTCTGTCGTGAGTGCGCGCGATTTCGGCTGGATCGGCCTGACCGACATGATGCGCCGGCTGGAAGCAACGATGGAGACGCTGCATAAGTTGCCGCGCTACCACGGCCATTTCTACAACTGGTATGAAACTGAGCGACTGGAAGTGCTATCGCCGCGCTATATCTCGACGGTGGATAGCGGCAACCTGGCCGGGCATTTATTTGCGCTGGCACAGGCTTGTAAGGATGCGAAGGAGCAAAGCGTATTACGGCCGACTATCGTGGCCGGCATGCGTGATGCCGTCCTGCTGTTACGGCTGGCGATAGACGGTATAGGACAGGAACTGCGCACGCAGGCAGTCACCATTAATGAATTGCGTAAGAGTGTTGAACAATTCAGTGACTTCTTGCTGACGACGAATGCGGTATCTCCTGCATATGCATTCTGGGAAAAAATGGTCGAGCGTTCCGAGAATCTGTTCGACCTGGCGCAAGCGTTCTCGGTGGAGGTCAAGAGTCCGGACAATGAAGTATTGACCTGGGCCAATGAACTACGCGCGGCGGTGCGTATGCATTGCAATGACTTCGTGGTGATGATGCCGTGGGTACATCTGGAAGCACAGGACGGCGGCAACAATCCCGAGCTGTGGCAGATCATCAATAGCAACATCAATATATACATCGCACTGGAAGATTTGCCTGCGGCCTATCTGGCGGCACGGCGTGACATCGCTCGCTTGTTCAACTCGCAGAACCGGCTTGATCCGGATGTCATTCCGCAGTCTTTGTACGACGCGCTGGATGGCGCGCTGATGCAAGCTGCGGTATTGGCGGTTGAATGGCTGGACAGGTTGGAAAAAATGGAAGCGGAAGCGCGCGAGATGGCGGCGGAAATGGATTTCCACTTCCTGATGTCGCCGGAGCGGCAATTGTTTTCCATCGGTTATAACGCGGACGAAGGCAGGCTGGACGATAGTTACTACGATTTGCTGGCATCGGAAGCGCGGCTGGCCAGCCTGGTGGCGATTGCCGAACGGCAGGCACCGCCATCACACTGGTTCCGTCTCGGTCGTCGCATGCTGCCCGGCATTAACGGGCCGGTGTTGGCGTCATGGTCGGGGTCCATGTTTGAGTACCTGATGCCTTCATTGGTGATTTCCACACCGCGCGGCAGCATGCTGGACCAGACTTGCCGCGACATCGTGGCGCGGCAGATCCAGTATGGCAAGGAGCGTCATGTGCCATGGGGTGTGTCGGAATCGGCGCTGAATGTGCGTGATCGCGCCTTCACCTATCAATACTCTGCATTCGGTGTGCCTGGCCTCGGCCTCAAGCGCGGACTGGAGAAAGATATCGTTATTGCGCCGTATGCAACCGGCCTGGCGGCGATGTATATGCCCAAGAGCGCAGTCGCTAATTTCCGTCGCCTGGCGGAGATTGGTGCGCTTGGTCGCTATGGCTTCTATGAAGCGCTGGACTTTACGCCGGGACGACGTGCCGAGAACCAGACCATGGCGACCGTGCGTGCCTATATGGCGCATCATCAGGGTATGTTGCTGGTGGCCCTGGGGAATGTCATCAACCGCAATGTGATGCGCCATCGCTTCCATCACGAACCCATCATTCGCTCTGCCGAGCTATTGCTGCATGAATCGCAACCGCGCTGGGTACAACCGGCATCGCTGGCATTGCGCGAAGAACGTGAGCGGCCAACGGTGGTTATGCCGGAGTCTGGCGTGGCACGACAATTCGATAGTGCGATGACTGTGACGCCGGAAACCCAGTTGCTATCAAACGGGCATTACGCGGTGATGATGACGGCGGCCGGTTCTGGCTATAGCTTGTGGAATAAGCTGGGCGTCACGCGCTGGCGTGAGGATGCGACGCGTGATCACTGGGGCAGCCACATCTATCTGCGTGATTCCGAAAGCGGTGCGTACTGGTCGGCCGGCTTCCAGCCAACTGCAGTCGAGCCGGATAGCTATCAGGTCAAGTTCGCTGAAGACAGGGTACGCATCTCGCGTGCCGCTGGTTCCAT
>JBEBUE010000360.1:0-3498 GCA_040393485.1 Herminiimonas sp. | reverse complement strand
CCGTAACTGCCTCCAAAACGGTTTCCCATGGGTAGTACCTGCATCAACCGGATTATTACAGCAGTGATAGCTCCTGTTGATCACACTTATCCACTACAAAAAGGAAACCATCATGAATAAGCTCCATTCCGTTGTCGTTCTGGCCGGCTTTGCTGCATTGTCTTCCGCCTGGGCCGCACCATTTTCACAAGATGCGCTGCCTGCAGCGGTGCAGGTTCCTGCTGGTAATGCGGTTGCCATGGAAACCGTCGGTGCCGGTACCATTACCTATGAATGCAAAGTGAAAAAAGACACGATGGACCAGCACGAATGGGTATTCGTTGGCCCTGATGCCGTTCTGTCGGATCGTAGCGGCAAAGCGGTAGGTAAATACTTTGGCCCGCCAGCAACCTGGGAAAGCAATGATGGTTCAAAAATCACAGCGACCCAATTGGCAGTCTCGCCAGGCGGTACTGGCAATATCCCGCTGCAATTGGTCAAGGCTAATCCAGCGATGGGTAACGGCGCTATGAGCGGCGTGACTTTCATCCAGCGCGTGGCAACCAAAGGTGGCGTGGCTCCTGCTTCAACATGTGCAGCAGCTAATCTGGGTGCCAAGGAAATCGTCAAGTACCAGGCTGACTACATCTTCTGGAAAGCCATGTAATGTCATCCTTGCCCGCCACAATTGTCGGCGGGCAAAGTTGCAGCAGTTATAATCGGCTGACAGGACTGTTTGCAGCCGATTACTTACTGGCGTATTTATCCTTGAACGAAGACTCCTTTGATTACGATGCCGCCTTGCGGGCTTGCGCCCGCGGCGAGCAAGAGGCGCTACAGCAGATATACCGGCAAGACGGCCAACGCTTGCTGGGCGTTGCCCTGCGCATCGTGCGGCAACGTGCGCTGGCCGAGGATGTGTTGCATGACGCCTTCGTCAATATCTGGCGCAAGGCAGGCAGTTTCGATGCAGCACGTGGTGCGGGACGAGGCTGGATACACAGCATAGTGCGACATCAGGCGCTGAACCTGATGCGAGATCGGCAGCAGGAAATATATACCGATGAAGATACGGTAGAAGCACTGGATGCACAGCAGGGCGAGGATGCACATGATGTGTTTGAAACACATGTCAATCTCGGCAAGCTGGATGATTGCCTGTCCCATCTGGATCAGGCCAAACGCAGTAGCTTGCTGTATGCCTATGTCGATGGATGCAGTCATCGCGAAATTGCAGAGCGAATGAAGTCGCCGGTAGGATCAGTCAAGGCGTGGATAAAACGGGGTTTACTGGTGTTACGGGAGTGCATGGGATGAATGAATCGGATGACGAGTTGCAACAGCTCGCCGGCGAATACGTTCTCGGCACACTGAGCGCTGCGCAACGCAAAGAAGTCGAGCGGCGACTGCCACGCGAAGATGCACTGCGTAGCGCCGTAGAGCAATGGGAGCAGCGCCTAATGCCACTCAGTGCGATCCCTGAACCACAGGAATTACCGCCACAGTTGTGGCCACGTATCGCTGCCAGCATCCGGCCTGCGACGCGAGCGCTGGAATCAGGCTGGATCGGTTTATGGAACAACGTACGTTTGTGGCGCATGCTGAGTGCTGGCAGCATGGCCGCCGCCGTCTTGCTGGCGGTACTGATGGCGACCCGTCCGGTCGCAACCGAAACCAAATTCATGGTGGTACTGGTCGATCCGAAGGGACAGACACCGGGCTGGATAGTACAAGCCAAGCTGGGACAACAATTGCAGTTGCAGCCTTTGGGCAAGGAAGAAGTTCCTGCCAACAAATCCCTGCAATTCTGGACCAAGGGCGACGGCTGGAACGGGCCGGTGTCGCTGGGCCTGGTCAGTCCGGGCAAGAATGCAACCTATACGCTGGATAATCTGCCGCCTATGGAGCCGAACCAGTTGTTCGAAATTACCCTGGAACCTGAAGCCGGTTCGCCTATCGGTCGACCGACCGGACCTATCCTCTACATAGGTCGCGCCGTCAAACTGACGACTTGAGTCAAACAGGTGCCGTGCTGGCACGCGCACCTGTTTGCGGCTGTGAACAAGGGTTTTTGCACCGTTTGCGTCAACAGCACACCGACGAGTGTCACACCACCGCCTATCAGGTGGTAAGCATGCATCGCATCGCGTAACCAGATCACCGCAAACAATGCAGTCAATACCGGCAACAGGTTGATGAATATGCTGCAGCGATTCGGCCCCAGTTGTTTGACGCCTTCAATCCACAGGAAGGACAAGATAATCGACGAGCCGATACCGGCATAGCCGATCAGCGGCAGCGTGCGCGCATCCAGTTCTGCTGCGCCCGGCGGCAACATCACAAACATGGGCAGCATGAACAGCAAGGCCGCACAAGCTTGTATATAAATTGCCTGCCAGGCCGGTACGTTCATTTTCCAGTGCTTCAGCAAGACGCCATACAGCGCGTAGGATGCCGCCGCCAGCAACATCAACAAGTCACCAGGATGCACGCCAGAACTAAGCGCGACGGAGATGTTGCCTTGTCCGACCAGATACAGGATGCCGCCAAACGAAAGTACGCCTCCGGCAACCATGCCCAGGGTGATGGCTTCACCCAGGACGATCACGCTAAGGATGGCAGTCAGCAATGGAATCAATGCGGTGACGATGGCCATATTGGTGGCGGTTGTGCTTTCGGCGGCACGGTAAGAGAGGCTCTGGAATAAAGCCATGGCCAGCAAACCGGACAGCGCGAGTTTCCAGAGATGGCGACGTATCGTCACGCGGTTGCGCCATAAGGGTTTCAGCATGACCGGACTCATCAGCAGCAGTACGAGTACCAGGCGGTAAAACGTGATGGCGGTCGGGGAGATGGCGGAGGCGGCCAGTTTGGAAACGATGACATTTCCGGCCCACAGCACGATGGCGAAGAAGGGATAAAGGAAGGCGGAAAACGCAGGCGTATGCGCGTTGGTAGTAGCAGGAGATGCAGTAGATGCAGACATTAGACAGCCTCAGGATTCATGATGACGGGAGTGCATCTTGCCTTGATCTGCTTAGTCGTTCGCGTGCTAATATGACTCAACTTATCTCAAAAGTGACATATGGCTGATGCCACTCCCTATCAGGACCTGGTCGGTTCAGATGCGCCTGCTGCAGCACTGGCCATCGATTACCCGCATGGACACGTGATTCCACCGCACCGCCATGCCTATGCGCAGTTGCTGTATGCGCTGGAAGGTGTGTTGACGGTTGAAACGCAGGATGGGCGCTGGGTGGTGCCGCCTACGCGTGGCGTCTGGTTGCAGCCGGATGTCGATCATCAGGTCAGCATGCGCGGCGATGTGAAGATGCGTACGGTATTCGTCAATCCGACTTTCCTGCCTAATCTGCCGCAGCACAGTTGTGTGCTCGATATTCCGGTTCTCTTGCGTGAACTGATTGTATCGGCGATCGGTATCACGCCGGATCTGCAAGTCGGCACACGTGACTGGCATTTGTTGCATTTGCTGGTGATGGAGCTGCGTTCGGTACCGGT
>JBEBUE010000359.1:0-3499 GCA_040393485.1 Herminiimonas sp. | reverse complement strand
AGTGTCTTGCGCCGCTTGGGTGCGGACAAAGGGGGATGCGTAAGCGGCGACAGGCTTTGGTAAGCAGCTTGTGTCGGCAAAGAGCGGAAGCGACCGGTCACAGCTTCTATATGCTGCCAGGCCAATTCATTGTCCGGTTGTGCCTTGCGCCATTGCTGCCAGCGCTGCCGGTCTTCATCAGTTGCTTCGCCAGACATCAACAAGGTCAGCCAATCAGCGGCTACATTCGCCGTGTCTACACTGATGACGCGACCATTCGCCACAGGCGGCTTTCCGGCATTCGCAGCTGCGCTATTTGCGGTCATCGGATCAGGCCGCCAAAGCAAACAGGCATTGCCGGTTGGCGCGGGACAGATATTGTTTGACCGAACTGGCAGATACCTTCAAACGTTCAGCGATCTGCGCATAAGTCAGCTCTTCCAGATGCGCCAGCAGGAAAGCTTCCCTGATCATAGGTGCCAGGCCATTGAGTGCATCATCGATCTGCTGCACCGCTTCCAGTGCCAGTAACTGGGTTTCAGGTGACGGCAATAATTCCTCCGGCATTGCCGCCAGCGCTTGCAGATAGCTTTCCTCCAGCAACTGGCGGCGATGGCGATGCGCCATCAGGCGACGCGCAATGGTAGTCAGGAAAGGACGTGGCTCACGGATGTCAGCAGCCGTACCGCTTGTAATGACGTTCACAAAAGTATCCTGCGCCAGATCAGCGGCGACAAAGGAATCACCCAGCTTGCGCCGCAGCCAGCCCTGCAACCATCCGTGATGATCGCTGTAGAGGACTTCTATCGTCGGTACAGGGTTATCGACTGTTGACATGAGGGACTGGGCTGCCGTGAAGCACGTAAATATAAATGGGAATTATTCTCAATTATATTTGATCGCCCGGAGTTGTTGCAAGAAACCCCTTGATTTATGGATTCCATACAACAGCCACCCTCCCCACACATGGCGGCGCACAAAGAAAAAGCCCGCTGATCCAGAGAATCAACGGGCTTTTTTCGGCAGCGCTTCAATGACGAAGCACGCTCAATTACGTTTCAGATATTACGCAGCGTCGCGGCCTGCTTTTTTGCGCTCGTGCTCTTTCAGGAAGCGTTTGCGCAGACGGATGCTCTTCGGTGTGACTTCAACCAATTCGTCATCGTCGATGAATTCAACTGCATATTCGAGCGACATTTCGATAGGCGGTACCAGGCGTACTGCTTCATCTGTACCGGACGAACGAACGTTGGTCAGTTGTTTGCCTTTGATCGGGTTGACGACCAGATCGTTATCACGCGAGTGGATACCAATGATCATGCCTTCGTAGACTGGATCGTTGTGGCTCACGAACATACGGCCGCGGTCCTGCAGTTTCCAGATAGCGTAGGCAACTGCTGCGCCGTCATCTTGCGAGATCAGCACGCCGTTGCGACGGCCGCCCAGATCACCTTTGGATGCATCAACCGGTGCGTAGTCATCAAACACGTGGCTCATCAAGCCCGTACCACGGGTCAATGTCATGAATTCACCCTGGAAGCCGATCAGGCCACGCGCAGGAATATGGTATTCCAGACGTACACGACCTTTGCCGTCCGGTTCCATGTTTTGCAAGTCACCACGACGACGACCGAGTTCTTCCATCACACCACCTTGATGGGTTTCTTCCACATCGACGGTCAGGTTTTCGTACGGCTCGTGACGTACACCATCTACCATTTTGAAAACAACGCGTGGACGCGATACTGCCAGCTCGAAGCCTTCGCGACGCATGTTTTCGATCAGGATGGTCAGATGCAATTCGCCGCGGCCCGACACTTCGTATGTCGAATCATCGTTTTCCGATTGCACGACGCGCAGCGCCATGTTGGCTTTCAATTCTTTTTCCAGGCGATCGCGGATCTGACGTGTGGTCACGAATTTACCTTCGCGACCAGCCAGTGGCGAGCTGTTCACCATGAAGTTCATGGTCAGTGTAGGTTCATCAACCTTCAACATCGGCAAGCCGATTGGGCTATCAGGCGACGAAATGGTGGAACCGATACCGATTTCTTCGATACCGTTGATCAGGACGATGTCGCCTGCCAGTGCTTCGTCAACCAATACGCGATCCAGACCTTTGAAAGTCAGAACCTGGTTGATACGCGCTTTGGTTGGTTTGTCTTCAGGACCATTCATCCAGACGACGTCTTGACCGCCTTTGACACGACCAGCCAGGATACGACCAACGCCGATTTTACCGACGTACGACGAGTATTCCAGCGAGGTAATTTGCAGTTGCAGAGGTGCATCCGGATCATCTTCGCGCGCTGGAACGTGTTCCAGGATCGCGTCGAACAATGGTTCCATGTTGCCGCCACGTACGTCCGGGGTCAGGCCAGCGTAACCGTTCAGACCCGAAGCGTAGACGATAGGGAAATCGAGTTGTTCTTCGGTTGCGCCCAGTTTGTCGAACAATTCGAAGGTTGCGTTGATTGCCCATTCAGCGCGTGCGCCCGGACGATCAATTTTGTTCAACACAACGATAGGTTTCAGGCCGAGTGCCAATGCTTTACGCGTAACGAAACGCGTTTGTGGCATCGGGCCTTCTTGTGCATCCACCAGCAACAACACGCTGTCTACCATCGACAGAACACGTTCCACTTCGCCACCAAAGTCGGCGTGGCCTGGGGTATCAACGATGTTGATGTGTGTGCCTTTGTACTCAACCGCGCAGTTTTTCGACAGAATCGTGATACCACGTTCTTTTTCGATATCGTTCGAGTCCATCACGCGTGCATCAACCTGCTGGTTGTCACGGAAAGTGCCTGACTGACGCAATAATTGGTCAACAAGCGTGGTTTTGCCGTGATCAACGTGGGCGATGATGGCAATGTTACGAATAGCGCGTTTTGAGTTTGACATAGTCGTTTTTTACGGTTGGGTGGTGCTGAATTTGGAAAGCCGCAGATTATAGCACAGCAAGCCCCGTTCGATTCCGGGAAACCCTTGATATTTCAATGGCTTGCTGCGTTTTTTGTGACAAATCGATGACGCTGCTGCGTTAAGAAAATAGAAACAGATCGTCCGAAATCGGCACGAAATCGCCGTCAGGCCGGGATGCTTTGGTTGGTGGAGATCAATCTTTCAGGTGCCAGAATGCTGTATTCCTGCATCAGGCCGGTACCGAGCAAGGCTTTATCCGCATCACGATAGACACGCACACGCCCCTCCTGCGCCGGAATCACTACATTTTCCTTGCCTAGCGCCAGACGCTGCCCATGCAGGAAACGTTTGGCCAGCTCTTCCGACAGATAGAGTGCAGGGAAAGATGTCAGCAAGGCATCAACCGGAGCCAGTAGTGCGCTACGCGCACCCTCTTCAGTCGCTGCAAGTTGCTCTATCGTTATCGCCTGAGCGATGAATAAATCACCAACCTGTATCCGTCGCAAGGCATTCAAGTGCGCACCGCAACCCAGTGCTGCACCTATGTCTTCGCCCAACGCGCGGATATAGGTTCCTTTGCTGCACTGTACGCGCA
>JBEBUE010000358.1:0-3510 GCA_040393485.1 Herminiimonas sp. | reverse complement strand
CGGCATGGTTCGATGGTTTTCGAGATCAGTTCTTCTACCAGCGATTCCAGTTTTGCACGGGTAATTTTCAGGTTCAAATGCACCGGTGCGCCGTTCGCCATTGCGATGTACGGTTCGTTGATTTCGGTTTGCTGTGACGACGACAGTTCGATCTTCGCGCGCTCAGCCGATGCTTTGATACGTTGCAGTGCAATCGCATCCTTGCTCAGGTCGAGGCCGTTGATTTTCTTGAATTCGTCGATGATGTAATCGATGATGCGTTGATCGAAATCTTCACCGCCGAGGAAAGTATCGCCATTGGTCGACAGCACTTCGAATTGCATTTCACCGTCTACGTCTGCGATTTCGATAATCGAGATATCGAAGGTACCGCCACCCAGATCGTACACAGCGATCTTGCGGTCACCCTTGCCGCCTTTGTCGAGGCCGAAAGCCAGCGCAGCTGCGGTTGGTTCGTTGATGATGCGCTTGACGTCCAGACCAGCGATACGGCCTGCGTCTTTGGTTGCCTGACGTTGTGCATCGTTGAAGTAAGCAGGAACCGTAATGACGGCTTCAGTCACTTCTTCGCCGAGGTAGTCTTCAGCGGTTTTTTTCATTTTGCGCAGGATTTCTGCGGAAATTTGCGGCGGTGCCAACTTATTGTCACGCACGGAAATCCATGCGTCGCCGTTGTCAGCTTTGACGATTTGATACGGCATCATGCCGATATCTTTTTGCACTTCTTTTTCGTCGAATTTACGGCCGATCAGACGCTTGACAGCGTACAGCGTATTTTTTGGATTGGTGACGGCCTGGCGTTTGGCTGGTGCGCCAACCAGAATTTCGCCGTCTTCCTGATATGCGATCACGGAGGGCGTAGTACGCGCACCTTCCGAGTTTTCGATAACTTTTGGTTTGCCGCCTTCCATGATTGCTACGCAGGAGTTGGTCGTACCCAAGTCAATACCGATTATTTTGCCCATGATGGAATTTCCCTTAATGTCTGTGATGCGAAACTGTTAAATACAAAATTTGTTAACGTCAATATGTGGTGTAAATAGATGCTTTCAAGTTATTTTTCTTGTGCAACCGTTACCAGCGCTGGACGCAACAGGCGATCTGCAATCAGATAGCCTTTCTGCAGCGTATTGACGATGGTGTTTGGTTCCTGATCAGCAGGAACCAGGGACATCGCCTGGTGCTTCATTGGGTCCAGTTTGTCGCCTTGCTGGGGCTTGATTTCCAGCAGACGATTCTTCTCGAAAGCAGCGCTGAGCTGTTTCAAGGTCATTTCCACACCTTCTTTGAGCGACTCGATGGAAGGTGTTTCTACTTGCAGTGCCATTTCCAGGCTATCTTTCACTGGCAGCAGCATTTCGGCAAAGCCTTCAATCGCGAATTTGTGCGCGCGGGTGACATCTTCCTGGGCGCGACGACGGAAATTCTCGACTTCGGCTTTTGCACGCAAGAATGAGTCCTGCAATTCCTGTACGAGCAATTGGGACGCCGCGAGCTGCTCCTCCAGGGTAGGAGTCGTTGCAGAAGCCGCCTCAGCCGTTACCGGATCTTCGATCGACGCTGCTTGCTCAGCGTATTTATCTTGGTCTTGCATGAAAAAATCTCCAACAATCAATGAGTTATGACAAAAAATGCCAATGCGACAGTGCACATGGGGTTATCCCACACTATTTCAAGGGGTATTCCTGCAGGCTTAGCAAAAATTCACGAAACGCGATGATAAGCGCAGTGGCAGTGTCGTTGTTACAAAATTTCCCAGTTCTCGGGATGGCATTTTTCTTTGCACGGACTAGGCTGTAAATGAGTGCGGTATCCACCGCCACTCTTGTTGAAAGGAGTCAGCCATGAAACTGCCGTTCATTTCCATGTCTATCCTTGCCTATACCGCCATTGCGACCACGGTTATTTGTTATACGACATTGTAAAACAATGCGCCAAGCACTTCGTCGTCGCAGCGGGGTAAAAGCACGTCCAGACTGCTTTTACCCTCAATAAATGGTGTTTTATTGCAAAAAATCAAGGTTTCCCAACAAAAAAGGCCCTTCCGGGCCCTTTTTATTGGCTTGCGCCCAGGCGCTTGGCTTCATCCAGTGACACCTGCGCTTCGTGCACCTGTTCTTCATGCAATGAAGGTGGCACGATAGTCGGCCAGCCGATCAGATGCAACTCCGTAATTTCCGCCATTGCCTTAATCCAGGCGTCATCCTCATTCAAACAGGCGATGTAGTTGAAGTCCTTGCCGCCGGCACTCATGAAGTCATGTCGGACTTCCATTGCAATTTCTTCCAGGGTTTCCAGGCAGTCGCTGGTGAAGCCAGGGCAAATCACGTCGACCCGGCCTACACCCTCTTGCGCCAGTTTTTTCAGCGTCGGCGCGGTGTAAGGTTGCAACCATTCTGCCTTGCCGAAGCGCGATTGGAAAGTGACCATGTATTGATCCGGTGTCAGCTCTAACTCTTTGGCCAGCAGGCGTGCCGTTTTATGGCATTCACAGTGATACGGATCACCCAAAGTCAGTGTGCGCTTGGGTACGCCATGGAAACTCATCACCAGTTTGTCCGGGCGCCCCGCCATATCCCAGTGCGCCTGTACCGATTTGCGCAAGGCGCGGATGTAGGCATCGTGGTCGTGATAATGCTTAACGAAGCGCAACTCGGGCACATTGCGTTCCTGCGCGTAGTGCTTGAATACGGCGTCGAAGATAGATGCAGTGGTCGTACCCGAGTATTGCGGGTAGGCCGGCAGGATCAGGATACGGTCACAACCGTCCGCTTTTAATTCGCGCAATACATCCGGCAACGCCGGCTGGCCATAGCGCATCGCGTACACCACTTTGACTTTATGTCCGCGGTCACCCAGATAGCCTTTGAGCAGCCGCGCCTGCTTCTCGGTATGCACCTTCAGGGGCGAACCTTCATTCGTCCAGATCGACGCGTATTTCTTTGCCGACTGTCCCGAGCGAAACGGCAGGATGATGAGATGCAGGATGAACCACCAGATCGCACGCGGGATTTCCACCACGCGCGGATCGGATAAAAACTGTTTGAGGTAACGTCTTACGGCCGAGCTTGTCGGTGCGTCGGGAGTACCGAGATTGACCAGTACGACTGCGGTTTTAGGCAAGCTGCCATGGGTGTACGGTGGTTCAGTTCTAAAGGACATGAGCTCTCGATATTATTATTGGTCAAGCGATATACGGGCATCACCCGCTATCACAGGTATAAGCGTAGCTCAGTTTGCCAGCAATTCGCGGGCGTGCGTACGTGTAGTGGCTGTAATTTCCAGTCCACCCAACATACGGGCGATTTCTTCTACGCGCGCATTGTTATCCAGCGCAGCTATCGACGATGCGGTTTTGCCTTTGTTGTTTTGTTTGCTGACTTGGAAGTGCTGGTTGGCCTGGCTCGCCACTTGCGGCAAGTGCGTGACGCACAGCACTTGTCTATCTTGTCCGAGGCGACGCAGCAGGCGGCCTACCACTTCCGCCACACCACCGCCTATGCCGCTATC
>JBEBUE010000357.1:0-3531 GCA_040393485.1 Herminiimonas sp. | reverse complement strand
AGCCTGTCCGTTAAAAAGGACGACAGCGATTTCAAATCGGTGGCGACGACTTTCAGCAGATAGTCGAAGTCGCCGGAGATGGTGTAACACTCCAGAATTTCCGGAAACTGCCGGATCGCCTGTTCCAGTTCGCGCACCTGCTTGAACTGTTCGCGTGCAATATTCAAGTTCACGAAAGCAGTGACGCCCAGACCGAGTGCTGCGGCATCGACTTGCGCGGCATAGCCCCGGATCACACCTTCCTGTTCCAAGCGCTGCACCCGTCTATAGCATTGTGGCGGCGATAAATTGACGCGCTCGGACAATTCCACATTGGAGGCGCGACCCCTGCTTTGCAGGGTTTCCAGCAGGATGCGATCGTAGCGGTCGAATTTCTCCATGAACTTCTCCTTGTGCGCACGATTCGTTCACTTTATACCTAAAGCATGTTTAATAACGCAGAAATATTTCTTTGCATTGGAATTACCATGTAAGGGTGAATGGGTATCGTTTTCTATGAGGAGCGCTATCGTGAGCAGCCATCGCATCGCATTGGAAGAACGCTACTGTGCGCACAACTATCAGCCTCTGCCTGTCGTGCTGAGCAAGGGCAAGGGCATCTGGCTGTGGGATGAAAACGGCAAGCGCTATATGGACATGATGTCCGCTTATTCTGCCGTCAGCTTTGGCCACAGTCATCCTGCCCTGGTCGCCGCCCTGACGCATCAGGCTGGCCAGCTGGCCGTCACTTCGCGTGCGTTTTATACCGATCAACTGGGCCCGTTCCTGCAACTGCTGTGCGAGATGACAGGCATGCCGCAAGCGCTGCCCATGAATAGCGGCACCGAAGCGGTGGAAACTGCGTTGAAAGCGGCACGCAAATGGGGTTACAAGGTCAAGGGTATTCCCGATCAACAAGCCGAGATCATTGTTTGCCACGGCAATTTTGCCGGGCGCACGACGACGATCGTCGGCTTTTCTTCCGAGGCGCAGTACCGCGATGGCTTCGGGCCGTTTGATGGCGGCTTCGTGACGATACCTTTCGGCGATGCGGCGGCGCTGGAAGCGGCGATCACGCCGCGTACCACGGCATTTCTGGTGGAGCCGATACAGGGCGAAGGCGGCATCATCGTGCCGCCGGATGGTTATCTCGCGCAATGCCGCGAGATCTGCACGCGTCGGAATGTCTTGCTGATTTGCGATGAAGTACAAACTGGCCTTGGTCGCAGCGGACGCTTGCTGGCCTGTGACCACGAAGGTATACGGCCAGACGGCCTGATCCTGGGCAAGGCACTTGGCGGCGGCTTGTTGCCGGTCTCGGCTTTTCTGGCGCGTAGCGATGTGATGGATGTGTTTACGCCTGGCGACCATGGCAGTACCTTTGGCGGTAATGCCCTGGCTGCAGCAGTCGCTTACGCCGCTTTGTCGCTACTGCGTGACGGCGGATTGATAGACGCTGCGGAACAGCGCGGCCAGCAGTTGCGCGCAGGTTTGCGGGCGATCAAGCATCCGGCGATACGCAGTGTGCGCGGCAAAGGCTTGTTGATAGGACTCGAACTTGATCCGGCATTGATCTCGGCGCGTACTTTTTGTGAACGTCTGATGGAGAACGGCGTCCTATCGAAGGAAACGCATCACACCGTGGTGCGCTTTGCGCCGCCGCTGATTATCAGTGCGGATGAAGTTGATGCTGCATTGCACATCATCGAACATGTATTTGCCACTTTCCCGACCACACATATGGAGGTTTGCACATGACAACAACTGCATCCGATACCTTCCTGATGTGCGCACCCGAGCACTTCGAAGTTGCATACATCATCAATCCCTGGATGGAAGGCAATGTCGCGCATGGCGATCGCCTGACTGCACAGGGGCAATGGCAGGAATTGGTACATGCCCTGCGTAGCGTGGCGCACGTCGATTGCATGCCATCTGCAGCTGGTGTGCCGGATATGGTGTTTACTGCAAACGGCGGCCTGGTGCTGGGCGATAAAGTGATTTTGTCAGCGTTCAAACATGTGGAGCGACAAGCGGAAGAAGCACACTTTGCCGCGTGGTTTGCCGCGCGTGGTTTACAAGTGTTGCGCATGCCAACGGGGTTGCCATTCGAGGGCGCGGGTGACGCCTTGCTGGACAGGGACAGTGAACTCTTATGGCTGGGCCATGGGCATCGATCGGATATTGGCTGCGCTGCGGTGATAGCCGATATGCTGGAGATCGAGGTGCAGCCGCTGAAGCTGGCCGATCCGCGCTTCTATCATCTAGACACCTGCTTCTGTCCTTTGCAGGGCGGTTATCTGCTGTACTACCCCGGCGCTTTTGATGCTGCTGCGCAGGAGCGTATTGTTGCGCGCATTCCGTCGCATAAACGCTATGCGGTGACGCAGCAGGATGCACTAAGTTTTGCCTGCAATGCAGTCAACAGTGGTCAACACGTATTCCTGAACCAGGCGTCGCCAGCCCTGTGCGCGCAGCTGGAACGCTGGGGCTTTACTGTGCAGCAAATTGCCTTGACCGAGTTCATGAAGGCAGGTGGCGCGGCCAAATGCCTGACCCTGAAAATGAACGAACCGCGGACCTCGCAGGCCGGACACTTCGCTCAAGGCCGCGTAGCCGAGGCGACGCCTGCCTTTTAATCGCAGCTGTAGTCTCCCCCTGCTGTTGTGGAAATGCTATGGAATGGCAGGCGGCTAGCCCCGGAAGCGACTGATGAGCGGGGCTTTGGCGTATAATTTGTCCTTAGTTTTCAAACACGTACAACCCGGCGCAGCCTGTGTCCGGGTTTTTGTCTTTATGTGCTTGAGCCGATAACGAATAGATAAAGAATTAAAGATGAAACGCGACGCACTCTGCCCTACCGAAGTTCTCTTGCGCGACCTGATGGCGCGCCGCATCCTGATCCTGGATGGCGCGATGGGAACCATGATTCAGCAATACAAGCTGACGGAAGAAGATTATCGCGGTACGCGTTTCGCTGACTTCGCAGTTCCTGGCAAGGAACTCTTTGTCAAAGGCAATAATGAGTTGCTGTCGCTGACGCGTCCCGACGTCATCAGCCAGATCCACGAGCAATACCTGGCCGCTGGTGCCGACCTGATCGAATCGAATACTTTCGGTGCCACCACCGTTGCGCAAGACGATTACCATATGGGTCATCTGGCCTACGAGATGAACGTGGCTTCGGCGCGCCTGGCGCGTGCTGCCTGTGACAAGTATTCGACGCCGGACAAGCCGCGTTTTGTCGCGGGCGCACTTGGACCTACGCCTAAAACGGCTTCGATTTCACCTGATGTGAATGATCCGGCTGCGCGTAACGTGACCTTCGATCAATTGGTTGCTGCTTACCTGGATCAGACACGTGGCTTGGTGGAAGGTGGTGCTGACGTGCTGTTGGTCGAAACCATTTTCGATACGCTGAACTGCAAGGCGGCATTGTTTGCGATCGACCAATTCTTTGAAGAGTCCGGCAAGCGTTTGCCTATCATGATTTCCGGCACGGTGACTGATGCGTCAGGTCGTATCCTGTCCGGCCAGACCGTCCCTGCTTTC
>JBEBUE010000356.1:0-3540 GCA_040393485.1 Herminiimonas sp. | reverse complement strand
TGTTCCATCGCATGGCGAATACGCTGAATTACCTGGATATCAAAACCGTCATCGTTTCTTGTGGTACTTGCTACGATCAGTTGCAAGGCTACGAATTCGAGAAAATTTTCCCGGGTTGCCGCATCGTCGACATCCATGAATACCTGATGGAAAAAGGCGTGAAGCTGGAAGGCGTGAATGGCGTGCGCTACATGTACCACGACCCTTGCCACAGCCCGATGAAGTTGCAGGATCCGTTGAAAACGGTGAATGCGCTGATCACGACAGTTGACGACCAGAAGATCGAGAAAAACGAACGTTGCTGCGGTGAGTCCGGCACGCTGGCCGTCACGCGTCCGGATATCTCTACCCAGGTGCGCTTCCGCAAAGAAGAGGAAATGAACAAGGGCGCGGATAAATTGCGCAGCGATGGTTTCACCGGCGACGTCAAAATCCTGACTTCCTGCCCGTCTTGCCTGCAAGGTCTGTCGCGTTACAACGAAGATTCAGACACTACTGCCGATTACATCGTGGTCGAAATGGCCAAGCATTTGCTCGGACCGAACTGGTTGCCTGAGTACGTCGATCGCGCCAACAACGGCGGTATCGAACGCGTACTGGTGTAACGATGGCGGCTTGCGAATTATGTGAAGAAGGCGGCGGCGAAGTATTGTTCCGCAATGAACAATTGCGCATCGTGCTGGTCGATGATGCGCAGTACCCGGGCTTTTGTCGCGTCATCTGGAATGCGCACGTGTCGGAAATGACGGATCTGCAACCGGAACAACGTTCGGTTTTGATGAAGACAGTGTGCCAGGTTGAATCTGCCTTGCGTGAAGTGATGCAAGCGGAAAAAATCAATCTGGCCAGCCTCGGCAACATGGTGCCGCATCTGCACTGGCACCTGATCCCGCGCTTTAGCGATGACGCGCATTTCCCGAGTCCCGTCTGGGCGGCGGTACAACGTCAGACTGCGGACGATATACTGGCGCAGCGTCGCGCCTTGCTGCCTGCATTGCGTGCGGCTATCGTGCGTAACGCAAACTGCAGTGCCTGAGTAAATATACCTACAGTACAGAACATTCAATCGGCGGTATGCTTGCCGCCTGCACTCACCCTGAACGAGAGACGATCATGGCTGGTTCCAAACAAACTCCTCCTGCGCCGCAACCTACCGGATTGACGGTGCGCAAACAATCGCGCGTACTCGAAATCGAATTTGATGACGGCGCGACTTTTTCCCTGCCATTTGAATTGATGCGCGTCTGGTCGCCGTCGGCCGAAGTACGCGGTCATGGTCCGGGGCAGGAAACATTGCAAACCGGCCAGCGCAATGTGGAAATCACCGGCGTCGAACCGGTCGGCAATTACGCAATCAAACCTTCTTTCTCCGATGGTCACGATACCGGTATCTTTTCGTGGGAGTATCTGTACCACCTTGGCACCGATAAAGATGCACTGTGGGAAGACTATTTGCGTCGCCTGGAAGCAGCCGGGTTTACACGTGAAAGCGGACGTGATGCGCCGATGAGCAAGGCCGTAACCGGCGGCTCCGGTTGCGGAAGTCATTGATTCGACAGGGTTTGTGTATCAATCAAGACCTGAATTTATTGTGCGATCAGCAAGTAAAAAATAATTTTTAACGTTTTCTTCACATCTCAATAACGCTTGTATAATGTAATTCGCTAGCTATGACAAATTCCACACATTTCGGTTATCAGACCGTCGCTGAAGAAGAGAAAGTCCACAAGGTTGCGGAAGTGTTTCACTCCGTTGCCGCCAAGTACGACGTGATGAATGACTTCATGTCGGCGGGCCTGCACCGTGTATGGAAGACATTCACGATTGCGCAGGCAGGTGTGCGCCCCGGTTTCAAAGTGCTTGATATTGCCGGTGGTACTGGTGACCTAGCCAAGGCGTTTGCGCGTCAGGCAGGCAGTACTGGTGAAGTCTGGCTGACGGATATTAATGAGTCGATGTTGCGTGTCGGGCGTGATCGACTGTTGAATAAAGGCTTGATTACCCCAACATCCTTGTGTGATGCGGAGAAATTGCCTTTCCCCGATAACTATTTTGATCGCGTCAGTGTCGCCTTCGGTTTGCGCAATATGACGCACAAGGATGTGGCGCTGGCAGAAATGCGGCGCGTATTGAAGCCCGGCGGCAAGTTGTTGGTGCTGGAGTTCTCGAAAGTATGGGAGCCATTACAAAAACCGTATGACGTGTATTCGTTTTCAGTGTTGCCGTGGTTGGGCAAGCGCATTGCAAATGATGCCGAGAGTTACCGGTATCTGGCTGAATCGATCCGCATGCATCCGGATCAGGAAACACTGAAAAAAATGATGCAGGATGCTGGGCTTGAAAGAGTCGAGTATTTTAATTTGACAGCCGGCGTGGCGGCATTGCACACCGGGATTAAACTCTAGGAGACGAGCATTATGAAGAAATTACTTTTGGCAATCGCAGTGATGGTCAGTTCGATGACCTTCATCGCTGTAGAAGCGGAAGCCAAGCGTATGGGCGGCGGCGGTTCTTTTGGTAAGCAATCGCAAAGCTTCCAGCGTCCGGCTCCGGCTCAATCTTCGTCGGCAAGCAGCGCTTCCAAACCGGCAGCTGCACCAGCTGCGGCGGGCGCAGGCGCAGCTGCAGCGGCTAAACCTAGCATGATGAAAAACATCCTCGGCGGCGCATTGCTCGGCCTGGGTCTGGGCGCATTGTTGTCGCACCTGGGCATTGGCGGCGCATTGGCCAGCATGATCAGCACCATCCTGATGGTCGCTTTGTTCGCTTTCGCAGCGATGTTCATCTACCGCATGATCAAAGGCAAAAACGCTGGCAACGGCGCACAACCTTCGTTCGCGAACGGTTATTCGGCCAAGAACAGCACCCCTGATATCGGTTCGGGCCTGAATCAAAACCAGCCTTCGGCACTGCAATCGTCGGCGCCTATGGCATCCGGCGCTGCTTACGGCGCGGCCAATGATTTGCCAGCTGATTTCGATGTGGAATCGTTCATCCGCAATGCAAAAACCTACTTCATCCGCCTGCAAGCAGCATGGGATAAAGCAGATATCAACGATATCCGTGAATTCACCACACCGGAAATGTTTGCAGAACTGAAATTGCAATTGCAAGAACGCGGCGCAACCCCGAACGTGACAGATGTCGTGACCCTGGATGCGGAATTCTACGGCGTGGAAACCGTCGGTAATGATTATGTCGCCAGCATCAAGTTCAGCGGCCTCATCCGTGAAGCTGATTACGCTCCAACCGAGCCATTCACCGAAGCCTGGAATCTGTCCAAGCCAGTTACTGGCAATGGTGGTTGGGTACTGGCAGGTATCCAGCAATTACCGCAATAATTACAGTAGTAAATATTGCAGCAAAAGCGGGGCGTGGTGCTATCAGGAAGTCGGTCAGTTTGGACTTGCCATGTAGATAGTTAGCGACGTCACGCAGCAAACTGCTAAACTTGAAGCCGCCCGTGAATGGTTCACTGGCGGCTTTGTTTTTTTGACGATGACATCTCGTTCTCCTGCCAACATATTCCCCGCCGCGATT
>JBEBUE010000355.1:0-3546 GCA_040393485.1 Herminiimonas sp. | reverse complement strand
CCCCCGGCCGGCTGGTGGCGGCGCCCGACGTCCCTGCTCGGCTCGACCGTCGTGATGTTGTTTCCCAAGGATGCACTGGCCTTCACCGATAAGTGGCAGCCAGCCGCTGCGGTCAGGCTCGGCGAGGTAATGGCAAACAGCGTACAGCCGGCGGCTGATCAGGCCGGGCAGCAATAAGTACTTGCTGCTCGTTACCGGCGTTTGCCGGGTTTGCTGAATCCGTTATTTGCTAGTTGCCTTTGGAGGGGAATGGATGATCTTCATCCACCAGTCCCTTCAGCTTCTCTTCATTCTTGATTTCATCCGATAGCAAGCTGTGATCCGGATGTTTGACTTTGCGCAACTCTTCTACGCTACTCAGTTTGTCGCTTTGCTTTTCCTCGTCCTTGCTTTCGGTATTCCATGGCTGTGACATAAGGATCTCCTTATCAGGGTGAACGCTACTGGTAGTGCCCTGTGCGAATAACAGCTGTCGACAGGGCGACGCGAAACTTGCATGGTAACGACATCCGCCTGCTATGCTTGGCGAACCATAAACTGAATGATCAATTGTACTGCAAGCAAATGAGCTTCCTGCTGAATCTGATAGAACAATATGGCCTGCTCTTTGTTTTCGGCAACGTTTTGCTGGAACAATTAGGGGCGCCGATACCTGCATATCCGACGCTGGTGATTACCGGTGCCTTGCTCGGGCGCGGCGATTACTCGGCAGTCACGCTTTTGCTGGTTGCGGTGGTCGCTGCACTCATCGCTGATTTTGCCTGGTATATGGCCGGGCGTCGCTATGGTGGGCGCGTGATGGCGCGCTTGTGCAAGATTTCACTTTCTCCCGACTCTTGCGTGCGGCAAACCGAAGCCATATACGTGCGTTATGGTGCTGCTTCCTTGCTGGTCGCTAAATTCATTCCCGGTTTTGCCTCCGTGGCCAGCGCGCTGGCAGGTGCCATCGGCACACGTCCTGCCAAGTTTATTATTTACGACTCACTGGGCGCTGCCTTGTGGTCAGGTTCGGCTATCTTCCTCGGTTCATTATTCAGTTCTGCGGTGGCCGACTTGCTGGATATCCTGGCCAACCTCGGCAAATGGGGCATCCTGCTGGTGGCACTGGCGTTTGCCGTCTACCTTGCAAAAAAATGGTGGCAACGGCATAGTTTCCTGAAAGATTTGCGCATGGCGCGCATTACGGTCGATGAGCTGGACCAGTTATTGAAGAATGGTAAACCGCCGACCATTATCGATGTCCGCTCCGGACTGGCGCAGCAAAGCGGAAAAATCCCGGGCGCCATGGTCCTGTCCGATGATGACATCAGTGCACTGGTAGTGAATACTGAGCTCGATACGGAAGTGATTGTGTATTGTGCGTGTCCGAATGAAGCTTCTGCTGCGCGTGTCGCAAAGAAACTGATGGAACGTGGTTACCGTCGTGTGCGGCCTCTGACCGGTGGTATCGATGCATGGGTTGCGGCCGGATATAACATAGACGAATTCGTCTGACTTCAGGATAGGGATGTCATCGATGCTGATTCTTTTCTTTAAGGCGGCGATCCTGGTGCCTATCACCATGCTGCCTATCATTAACCCGTTCGGCAATGCGCCGGTATTTGCCAGCTTGTTGGGTAATGTCAGTCGTGAAGTGGAAAAGAAACTGGCACGTCAGGTTGCCCTGAATTGCTTCTTCCTGCTGCTGGGTGCGATGTTCATCGGCTCGCATGTGCTGATGTTCTTCGGTATCTCGATTCCTATCGTGCGTATCAGCGGTGGCTTGCTGGTTGCATTCACCGCATGGAAACTGCTCAACGATAACGGGCAAGATGCAATACGCACACAGGTCGCGACCAATCCGATGGAAGCCTGGTCGGATGAAGAGTTCAAGGTGCGTAGCTTTTATCCGATCAGTTTTCCGCTGACGGTCGGTCCGGGTGCGATTGCAGCTTCGATTACGCTGGGTGCAAGCACACCGGCGCGTTTGTTGGATCAAGTGATTTCACTTGGTAGCGCTGCAGTAGGGGCAGCGATGACTGCATTCGTAATCTGGCTTTGCTACAACTCCGCCAACAAGATGGTGAAGATGCTGGGCCGACTCGGCACCATGGTTATGTTGCGTTTGTCGGCCTTCATCTTGCTGTGTATCGGGGTGGAAATTTTCTGGACCGGCGTTGTCGGCCTGCTGGTCGAGGCCGGGGTTGCGATCAAGTAACTTACTTTCCCTCCAAAGTCAGCCGGGTATCCTTTGCTTGTACTCGGCTTCCAGTCGCGCATGCGTGGCCCAGAACGGACGCGGTTGTTGTTGGTTCAGGCGATCTTCCAATATGCCCAGGTGGATATGCCAGCCGCTGGAAACACTGACCATTTCATTGCGATCCGGCAGGCGGCTATGAGTCAGGGTCAGCAAGGTTTTATCGCCTTGGGCCTTGAGTTCAAAACGTACCTCTGACGAGCGGCCATCACGCTCATTCCATGTGAAGCTGAGCAGGTAGGGTGGTTCGCATGCAGTGACATGCCCGTGCTGCTGATGATTCGATTCGTAAGGCAGGAAACGTTCAGGCGTCGCTTCGCTGGTCAGGTTCTTGAAGTTGAAGCAGAGGTCGGCCTTGCCACCGATGTGCAGGCCCATGTCGCCGGAGGCCAGCCAGGTCGCGCGCTTGTCTGATTGCGTGAGGTAGTCCCACACCACATCGACACTAGCCGGTAATAGCTTCTGCATGTGTACGGTGGTGTTGTTTGTTGCTACGCCGTATTCGTCCATCACTTTCTCCTTTTCTTCGCCAATAGTTCGCGTTCCAGCGCATCCAGGCGCTCAGTCCAGAAACCTTGATAAAAGCGCAGCCAGTCTTCGGCTGCGGCCAGCGGTGCTGCTTCCAATGTGCATACATGCGTACGGCCTTGCACACTGCGACTGACCAGGCCCGCATGTTCCAGTGCCTTGACATGCTTGGACGCGCCGGCGAACGACATCTCGAAAGGCGCGGCCAGCTCACCTATCGTACGTTCCCCGTCGGCCAGCAAGCGCAGCATCTGGCGACGTGTCGGATCGCTCAGCGCATTGAAGACAGCATCGAGTTTTTCAGAATTTAATTCAACCATGTGGTTGAATATAGCACGATAAAATTAAAAGTAAACCATTTGGTTTAATTATTTTTGTGCGTCGGGAAAATGAGGGGAAGGCGGGACAGGCGAGAGCGCCTGGAAGAAGCTGCTTGCGTGCATGGCCACACGCAAGCAGTTCAGTCTTACTTCAGTACACCGTTGAGCAAGAGGAAGCCTGGCAGCCAGCCAGTAAAAATGCCGCATAGCAAGGCCACCGCGCCGGTGATTTTCGCGATTTGCTTTCCCGCCACCAACAGCAGGAAGAACATAAACCACAGCACCGCCCATGCTGCCCAGCTCAGGCCGAACCAGACGCCCCAGGTGCTGGTCGCCGTTTGGAGGGTTTCGATTGCGACCGGGATGGCCGTGATCGCAACGAACAGGCTGAACCAGCCCAGACCGCGCCCGTCGGCACCGTTAAAGCGATTGAAGGCAACCCAGAGGTAGGTGAACGAAAAT
>JBEBUE010000354.1:0-3559 GCA_040393485.1 Herminiimonas sp. | reverse complement strand
GTCGCGTGGATGCAGCCAACCATCAGTCGTGCCAACCCCATCTGGGGTCATGAACCTGGCTTGCACTTTCATGCGGTCAGGCTGGAACTCCTGCACTTTCACGGTAGTACTGCCGATCTGTGCGCCAGCCTTGCCGTCCCTGACCAGATAGAGATTAATGCTGTACGTGCCGGTCGCAGCGCTCTCTTCCGTCGCATACGAGATTTCACTGAAACCTCCGGCAGGCAATTTGATTTTTTCGCGTTTAACCGTCAGGCCACGTGCATCAGTGACTTCGACTTCCAGCGGCAAGCCGGTGATGGCACCACTCCAGTTGGCCGACTTGGTAATCATGCCGATATGGAAGGTGTCGCCTGGACGGTAGATACCGCGATCGCTGAACAGGTAAGCCGAAACCTGATCCGGCACGCTCGCATTTTTACCGCCACCCACATCGAAACGCGACATATCCAGCGAACGATCCGCCGTATTCAGTGGCAGGAAGCTAAGGTCGCCTGCCTTGCGCACCAGTATCATCAATGGCGCACGCTCACGCGACATGCCTTCCACCTTGGCAAAATGCACACGTCCACTGGCGTCCGTATTCTGGCTGAACAAGGTTTGGCCATTCTTGCCTATGATCTCGACACTGGCACCTTCGACCGGCTTGCCGGTGTAGATCGACTGCACGAACACATCCTGGGAACCATCGATGGATTTCTTGACCAGTATGCCGAGGTCGGTCACGACTACCAGGCGTTGGTCGGACTTGCTTTCGTAATTCTCTGTGGCGCCGCCGGCATCCGGCCCCTCTTCTTCCGCATCATCGTCGTTGGCTTGCGCTTCGCCAAGTTGACGCTGGTTGCGTTCTTTTTCCCTTTTTGCCCGTTCCTCGGCGCGTGGATCGTAGCCGGAAATGTTCAGCAAGAAGATGCCACGGCGTGCATCGCCCTCACCTTTGAGGTATTGATTCAGATCGATGGCCTCGTAATGCGCTTTGCCCTGCGGCAACCCCGGCAGCGGAATTTTTGATTCAAAACGCTCCGTCAGGTTATCCACACCGAACCGTCCGTAAAACTGCGGATGGGCAAAATCACCATCAGCCTGCGATACCAGGTGCTGCAATTGCGCAGGCAAGATACGGCCAATCTCGACCTTGACGCCCGGTACATCGCGTACCAATACCGCGACTTTTTTATCGCCGCTCATGGCGAGCAAGGAACCCTGGCTCAGGATTTTGATTTCTGCCGGGAATGCCGGCACAGACAGCACGTGCGCGACAGCCTTGCTCATGATGTAGCCACCAAAGGATTTGATGCCACCATCTATCTGCACATAAATCTGCGCACCGACATCGGCCTTGTACCTGAAGCTATGTTCGCTGCTGTATTCAAACTCGGCAGGAATCTGCTCCAGCGGCAGCACGCGTGACTGCTTCAGCACTTGGACAGTGATGTCCTTGCGCGGCCAGTTATAGATCGGGTCACCGGTTTCATAAGGCTTGGGCAGGCCTTGCTCATCCAGGCTTGTTTTCGGCAAGATCCAGGCACGCACGGCCCTCTTCATCTCACGCTCATGCACATTGGCATTGGTGCTGATCATGAGTACCTGCTCAGGCTCATTCTTGTCGTTGTTAGCAACCAGCGGTGTCGCTTGCGTCACGCGCAAACTATACAAGCCAGGCACGGCAATCCTGTGGGTCATAGGCTGATCAAGCGCAGGTCCGCCACGCACGGCAACCGTTCCTTTATCCAATGTGAAGCTGAGCGAACTGTTTTCTTTGGGGATGGCCAATACAGCGGAGCGCACATAAGCGTGCAATTTAAACTTGTCGTAGCTCACGCTGAATGCGGTTGTCTCCTTGCCTATGCCGAGTACGCCACTGGACTGTTCTCGCAGCTGCAGCTCTATGCGTTTTTCCAGCTCGGCTGTATTCACCGGATGGCTGAAACTCAGCTCAAAAACGCCCTGCTTGGTTACAGGGTTAATAGGATCCTGATAGAACTCTGCGCGGACGATGGATGCAGTAAATGCCGGCGTGCGGAATACGGTCTGATATTCAGCCAGGCGCACCTCGGGCTTGAACATCTTGCTGTCAAAGCGCACCGTGTACTCTGCGCCAATCGCCCAGTCAGCCGCTGGCGTAAAGGTCAGCGTATCCTCAGCACTCCAGCGCCAGACGCCAGCCAGTGTCGGCGACGTCGAAATGCCTTCCGTCACCACTTCACCGCTGGCGGATAGTGGTGCGACTGAATGATCAAAATGTATTTGCAACGGTTTGGGCAAGCGCGCTTCGGCATCTTCCAGCTCAATTTCCGTGCGTGTCGGAGCGGTCACCTTGAACGTTACCTCTACCGCTTGTGGACGCGCTTGCCACCAGCCATAGGCAAACCAGGCGGCAACCAACAGCAATACCGCCACCAATGCCAGCAGCAGGGACTTCCCTGGTCGCTGCGCAATAGCAGTGCTCAGCTTGCTCGTGCGCTGCTGTGTCCAGCGCGCCCATGCAGGTGCTTGCCAGTCGAACTTGCCGAACAGTTGCCGTAGCATCCATCCCAGTCCCAGCCATGCCAATTTCACAGGCGTGGAAATGACGTTCCAGATCGTGGAGAAAATGCGTTGCAAACGCGGTTTATTGTTTTTTTCATTCTCGTATTGCGACATTGATTCCCTCTGTAACAAAATGGTCCGACTATTCCTGGCATGAACGGCGATAGGCCGGTACAAGGACAGCGCAAGCCTCACTGAAAGATAGCGATGGAAGCTATCATAGAAACTCAGGTCCGTTGCGCGCCCTCAACAGGGAGCATTCTGGAAATGCATTTTCAAAGCAGAATACGGCTTAATGTAGCAGCAAGCTCATCACATCGTCCATGACTACAGACTCGTCCATGGAAGGTGGTTTATGAAACCTTGTGCTTAGGTCGCAGCGATCTGGAAATGCGTCAGCGAAGGCAAGGAGGTCTATTCCGAGTGGCCATGCCCGGTCGGGACCAAGCAGCGGTTGACCATCGATACCGCACCTGAATATGTGGGCAATACGTAGTCAATAAGCGCTATGACAGGGAAAAATAAACGTGGCCCGTGACAGGATCAGGGCCGGAGTGGATTAGCGGCAGTAGCCAGCGTTGCGACGCCCGGTGTCGTGCCTATGGATACAGGTAGCACGGTAAGAAGCGCGCATAGCACTTCCCGGGAAAGTCCAGGATGTCGGCTTTATAAAGCAAGTATGCGCTCGACATATCGAGCACGCGCCGGATCATTTAGTGATGGCTTTGGCCCAGCTAAAGCGGCGCACTGCTGCCCTTGCTGGCTTCCATATTCTCAAAATCAATCTTTAGATGAGCAGGTACTGTGTCAGCACCTGCTCATCCATTCCTTAATCGCAGCATCCGGAATCATGACCAGCAAGCGTCAGTGGACGAATTCCGGTGCATGGTCAATATGCGTGACGACGGATCAGAACTGTTCCCAGTCATCATCTGCATTCCGGCTATTGACGACCTTGGCCGGCGCACTGTTGCTGATGCTGCGTCGGGCCGGAGCAATCACTGGACGGCTCACTACCGGTTCGATGCGA
>JBEBUE010000353.1:0-3562 GCA_040393485.1 Herminiimonas sp. | reverse complement strand
GCCATCCTTATTGAAGAGCCAGGTCTCGATCACCTCGACGCGACCATGTCGTAATAGTGCTGGCGCGGGTTTGGGGAAAGGTGCAGTATTGCGCACACTGGTGAGTGCCGTGGTCTCTGTCACGCGGTCGCGATTTGAGCGCATGATTTCGCTGCGCAACAAGCTGCCATTCGCATCCACCACGTACTTCACCACCACGACGGAACGCAGCAAGGCTTGCGGCCGACCGATATAGACCTTGGTGGAATTAACCTGTGTAATGCGATGGGCCAATGCGAGCTGGTATTCGCTAATCGAATCAGCCGTGGAAGTGCCGTCCGGTGTGGTTTCTGCCGGCTTATCCAGCAAGCTCCGCGCACCGCAGCCCGCCAGCAATAGTGCCAATGCACATAGGGTGATACGTTTTTTTATCATCGCTTTTTATCTTCATGCCGGAATCAACTGTTCGATGCGACATGAGCCGCATCACCTTGGCGACTATCTTAACGACATCGCGCACACATCGCCATCTTGCTGTTGGTCACTACTTGCTCAGGTGAAGCCTTGCTGTAGACGGAACTGCTCGGTCGCTGCCACCAATGCTGCCGCCGTACCCGGCTCCAATGCCGCATGTCCCGCATCTGCAATGATCTGCAAACGTGCTTGCGGCCAGGCTTCATGCAAGCGATATGCGGATACCGGCGGACAAACCGCATCGTAGCGGCCTTGTATGATCACCGCAGGCAAATGACGAATCCGGTCGAGGTTGCGTATCAGTTGGTCTTCTTCCATAAAGCCGTGATGCAGGAAGTAATGTGCTTCCAGGCGACCGACACCCAAAGCCACCACATCATCTTCGAACACTTGCTGCATGTCCGGCTGCGGTTTCAGGAACAGGCAGCGCCCCTCATAGCGACTCCAGTCACGCGCCGCCTGCAAGGACACTTGTGCATCATCACTAAACAAACGCCGCTTATAGGCTTGCAGCAAATCGCCGCGCTCTTCTGGCGGGATGGCCGCGACAAAAGCGGCATGCGCTTCCGGGAAAAACCAGCGCATGCCATACATAAACCAATCGATCTCGGCCCGCGTACACAGGAAAATCCCGCGCAGTATGAAGCCGAGGCAACGTTGTGGATGTGCCTGTCCATAGGCCAATGCCAGGGTCGCACCCCATGAGCCGCCGAATACCAGCCACTGCTCTATACCCAGCATCGCGCGCAAGGCTTCAATATCCGAGATCAATAACTGCGTCGTGTTGTCACGGTACTCGCCCAAAGGCGTCGATTTACCGGCACCGCGCTGATCAAATAAAACAATGCGGTAATACTCGGGATTGAAAAATTGCCGATGACGTGGCGAAATCCCGCCGCCCGGACCGCCGTGGAGGAACAGTACCGGCACGCCGTGCGGATTACCGCACTCCTCCCAATACAGGGTGTGCAGGTCATCGACCGGCAACATCCCGCTGCGATTGGCTTGCAGCGGAGGAAACAAGGGCAGTTCAGAAGTCGATGCATCCATGAATATGCGCTTAATAAGTAATTGATCTTAAGCAGGAAAGCCGCGGCCCGCCTGCCTCTCCGCACTATCGCCTATCATCCGCCGGAACTCTTTGCGAACTATTCCCGCCATGCAACCTCTACCTTAGTGGTTAAAAGTTGTCGCATGCACAAACCATGCAATATGTATTTGAACAAGGGGTGATGGAATGATGTTACTGCAAGACTGGTTTATGTTTGGTATTTCGCTAAAGGATTGGTTACACGCATTGCTGGCAGCAGTAATCAGTTTCCTCATCATGGACCTGCTGACGCGCTTTGTGATGCGTGTGATGAAGCGCCGCATGTCCGTCCTTCATCTCATCACCAAGCGCCGCCTCGATGAAGTCATTGTCGGCACACTGGCCGGCACCAAACGCTTCCTGCTCCTGCTGCTGTCTATCCTGATCGGCCTCAATACACTCAGCCTGCCTGCCATGGTTGAACTTCGCCTGTCGCAACTCGGCATCATCCTGATCGGCATACAAATCGCTATCTGGCTCAATCGCGGCATCAATACCTGGATGGAAAAAGTGGTCGATCCTGAAGTCGATCCTGAGCTACGCAACGCTGCCACGACCACCACCATGGTGTTCCTGCTACGCATTGCAGTGATGTTTACCGTATTGCTGGCTGTCCTGGCGAATCTGGGCGTCAACATCACGGCCTTCGTCGCCAGCCTCGGCATCGGGGGCATCGCCGTCGCCTTTGCACTGCAAGCCATACTCAGTGATTTGTTTGCATCGCTTTCAATCGGGCTGGATAAACCCTTTGAAGTCGGCGACTTCATTGTGGTGGACGATTTGCTGGGGACAGTCGAATACGTCGGCATCCGTACCACGCGCTTGCGCAGCCTGAGCGGCGAGCAACTGGTGCGTTCGAATACCGAGTTACTGAAATCGCCGATACGCAACTACAAGCGCATGTCGGAACGCAGGGTGTTATTCAACTTCGGCATCACGCATGACACACCTGTCGACAAAATTGCCGAGCTATCGGCGACTGTGCGCAAAATCATCGAAGATGCACCGTCGACGCGTTACGACCGCGCACACTTTGTGCGTATTGGCCCCAGCAGCCTGGAATTTGAAGTGGTGTATTACCTGTTGAGCCGCGAATACAGCGTGTACATGGATGTGCAGCAGCATATCAACCTGGAACTCATGCGCGCCTGCGCTGAGCGCGGCATCGTATTTGCCCATCCGACAACCACCTTGCATGTGCCGTCTGAAGTACATCTGTCCACCCGTCCCAACCTGGCGGATGCAGCGCGCCGTAAATCCGCTAACGCCTGATAACGCACATGCCGGGTCGCGCACCCCGGCAAGGTGCTTACTTGCTGACGCTACGCGCCTGACCCAGGCGGTAGCGAATAATGTCGTACACCCAGTTAAAACAAAACGCGTACAGCATAAAAAAGGCCGAGAAAATCAAATCCAGCGTCAGCGCATCCCACAGGGAAATTGCCAGCCACCATGCCGTCAGCGGCAAGGCGATCGACATAAAGAAGGCTTCAAAGCCAATGGTATGGCAAACACGCATACGGACCGTGCGGCGCCAGCCATAGCGGTGCTCAAAAGCCTCGTAGATATGGTTGTAAATCATATTGCTGGCCATTGCACTGAGCGCCAGCATCACGGCCAATGCGCCGAAGTGCAGCATATCCATGCCGAAGCCGTAGGACATCAGCGGCACCAGGATAATGAGGGCGAAAAATTCAAACAGGACTGCGTGAATTATGCGGCGGAATAAAGTATTGATAACAGGTACTCGGAAATAACGGGAGGAAGGTGCCCATTATAGGTTGCCCGGGGCAAACTCGCTTGGCGCCACCCGGCGCTGAAAGATGGCTTTTTTCGCAATGAAAATACGCATTTCAAAAAAGATTCTGCAAACAGTGGTGACAAATTTTTTAATATGCTCTATACTTCGCCCCCTTCAGGTGTGTTGGTAGACGTCAACACAAGTTTGGCTGAGCATACGTACGCGGGTGCTTAGCTCAGTTGGTAGAGCGGCGCCCTTACAAGGCGTAGGTCGGCGGT
>JBEBUE010000352.1:0-3564 GCA_040393485.1 Herminiimonas sp. | reverse complement strand
CCGGACAGTTGGCTACCGTTAGCGTGGCCGATATCTGCCTGTTTGATCCGGCGCAGCGCTGGACCGTATCTTCCAAGGTGTTGGCGAGCCAGGGCAAGCACACACCGTTCCTCGGTTATGAGGTGGCGGGCCAGGTGAAGACGACTATCGTCGCCGGACATATTGCATTCCAACGCTGATTCTTCGTTTCTGCTTACTTTCGGTTCACGCATGATTCTGTATCAGCTGATAGTGGTCCTCAGCGGCAAGGCGCATTTATGATCGTCTTGCCGTTTGTACGTGTAATGCTGCATTTGATGCAGGGTTTGGGCACGAGCGCCTTCATTTTTCCGTTTGTCAGCAGCACCAAACGCAACCAGCGTATCCAGAAATGGTCAGCTGGTTTGCTGGCCATCCTGCATGTCGAAGTGGAGATTCGCAATGATGCGGCGTCGGCAGCACAGGCACTGATCGTATCCAATCATGTTTCCTGGCTGGATATCTTCGTCATTAACTCTCTGCAGCCATGCCGCTTTGTCGCGAAAGCAGATATACGCAGCTGGCCTGCACTTGGCTGGTTGTGCGAGAAGTCAGGCACTATCTTTATTGCGCGTGGCAAGCAGCGTGAAGTACGGCGCGTGTATGAAGGACTGGTTACCAGCATACGTGCTGGTGAACGCATTGCATTTTTCCCGGAAGGCACCACCGCTGCGCAAGGGCAATTACTCTCATTCCATCCCAATCTGTTTGAAGCAGCGATTGAAGCTGGTGTGCCGGTGCAGCCGTATGCGCTGCGTTATGTGGATGCACAGGGTAATTTACATAGCGCTGCCGATTTCATCGGTGATATGACCTTCGTAGAGAGCATGTTGCTGATCATGAAGACGCGCAAGATGAAAGCGCAACTGATATTACTGCCGACGATAGCCAGCAAAGGCGAACATCGGCGTGACTTGTCGTTGAAAGCGCGTCAGGCGATTGCTACCAGGCTCGGCTATGACGAGCCGCCCGCAACCACACTCTAATTCTTGCCGGGTTTCTGGTGTTGCGGGCACCGGACTTGTATGATGCTGCGATCCTGCAGGTTCATGGCTGTCAACTGCCCGCCCCAGACACAACCGGTATCCAGTCCGATTGCATTCGGCAACACCATCAAGCCTAGCGTGGACCAATGACCGAAAACCACGGTCGTATCATTGCTGCGCCGGTTCGGTGCTTCAAACCACGGCATTAATCCGGCAGGTGTATGCGCCAGGCCTTCTACGGCTTTGAAATCCATGCGGCCATCAGCCTGGCAAAAGCGTATGCGTGTCAGTGCATTGACGATGCAGCGCAGGCGATCATCACCTTGCAGCTTGTCATCCCATAACGAAGGTTCATTGCCATACATCTTTTGCAGGAAAGCGATCCAGTCCGGGCCTTGCAATACCGCTTCCACTTCGCGTGACAGTGCTACGGTCTGGGTCGCAGTCCATTGCGGCAAGACACCGGCGTGCACGAATAAATGGCCATCCTGTTGCAGTGCCAGTGGCTGGTGACGCAGCCAGGTGATCAGTTCTTCCCGGTCATCGGCGGCCAGGATATCGTCCATCGTATCGCTGGCATGCGGCTTGCGCAGGCCACAAGCAACGGCCAGCAGATTGAGGTCATGGTTGCCCAGTACGATGCGTGCGCGTGTGCCGAGTGCGCGTACCTGGCGCAATGTGGCGAGCGAGCGTGGACCACGATTGACGATATCGCCGACAAAAACCAGTTTTGCTTGCGGTGCGATCGCATCAATTTGTTCCAGCAAGTCGTTTAATTGCGTCTGGCAACCTTGCAGGTCACCTATGGCGTATGTAGTCATGTATGCAGATGTCCGGTAAATGCGAGCGTAATGGCTGACATTATCGCGGATTCCGGGATGAATTTCTGATGGGCAGCAAAAGATAGCCATCATGCCGCAATCTGTTTGAAACTAGCTGACCAGTGATGTGTCGAACTAGCTCCCTGTAGTAAATATTGGCTGCAGGAACGACAGTCGCGCGGTAAATGAACGCTGGCCCAGCGCATCCTATAAAATGCGTCTGGGCAAGTTAGCCGGCATCGCAAGCGGCAGCGCCGACTGAAAATTAAATTGGATAAGGATAACGACTAAACATGCTGACTCTCTCGCAAAGCATTTTCAAAGCCTATGACATACGCGGCATTATTGACTCCACGCTGGATGCCGATGTGGCACGCAATATCGGACGCGCTTTCGGTAGTGCAGTACGCGCCAAGGGGGAGCAGGTCGTGGTGCTGGGGCGTGATGGCCGCTTATCCGGTCCTGCACTGGCGACCGCACTGGCGGAAGGTATGCAGGAAGTCGGCATCGATGTAGTCGACCTTGGCGTAGTCGCGACGCCTATGCTTTATCTCGGCACGCACGTGCTGGATGCGCAGTCCGGCATCATGGTGACCGGAAGTCACAATCCACCTGATTACAATGGCTTCAAGATGGTGCTGGCCGGTGAAGCGATATACGGCGATACCATACAGGCTTTGTACCAGGCCATCGTCAACAAGGAATACGCAGAAGGTAAGGGCAGTTATCGCACTTACGATATCGCCGACGGTTATCAGCAGCGGATAGTGAGCGACGTCAAACTGGCGCGTCCTATGAAAATCGCCATCGACTGTGGTAACGGTGTGGCTGGCGCATTTGCCGGTAATCTGTATCGCGCAATGGGTTGTGAAGTCATCGAATTATTCTGCGAAGTGGATGGTACTTTCCCTAACCATCATCCTGATCCCGCTCATCCGGAAAACCTGCAAGATTTGATACGTTGCCTGCAAACGACCGATGCAGAAATCGGTCTGGCTTTCGATGGTGACGGTGATCGTCTCGGCCTGGTGACCAAGGATGGCCAGATCATTTATCCGGATCGTCAACTCATGTTGTTTGCACAGGATGTCTTGACCCGTCATCCGGGCGAGCAAATCCTGTATGACGTGAAATGTACGCGTCATCTCGCGCCGTGGATTACCGAACGCGGCGGCAAGCCGCTGATGTGGAAAACAGGACATTCGCTGGTGAAAGCAAAAATGCGTGAAACCGGTGCGCCGCTCGGTGGTGAGATGAGTGGCCATGTATTCTTCAAGGACAGATGGTATGGCTTTGATGACGGCATGTATGCAGGTGCACGTATGCTGGAATTGCTGAGCCGCGAAAAAAATCCTTCGGCGGTCTTGAATGCCTTGCCGCAATCAGTCAGCACACCGGAATTGCAACTCAAGCTGAAAGAGGGCGAAAGCTTCCCGCTGATCGCAAAGTTGCAACGTGAAGCGCAATTCCCGGGTTCCGATCAAATCATCACGATCGATGGTTTGCGCGTCGAATACCCGGACGGCTTCGGCCTTGCCCGCTCATCGAACACCACACCGGTGATCGTGATGCGTTTTGAGGCTGAGTCGCAAGCTGCCTTGCAGCATATCCAGGCTGAATTCAAACGGGTAATCCTGGCTGCCAAGCCGGATGCGGTATTGCCTTACTAAGGCTGACTCCAGGGCGCGGGCGGTGCAAAGCCGTTCGCGCCTTTTGATAAAAACACAAAATCCGGCCTG
>JBEBUE010000351.1:0-3566 GCA_040393485.1 Herminiimonas sp. | reverse complement strand
CGCCCGCGCTTTCATACTCACTTGCAGTTTTGCCATATGAGTCCTTCAGAGCGGGCGCTTGTTAATCGCTGCTTAGTCAGCATCAAACTTTGAATCAAGTACAGCGATGCTGGACCTTATTCAACTTCTTTCAGTTCTTTGGCTTCCTTGGCCGCAGATTTCTTCGCCGCTGCGGTGTCTACCTTAATAGCTTCCAGTTCTGGTACACCGAGCGAAGCACGTACCTTGTTTTCGATTTCGCGTGCCAGTTCCGGACGCTCTTTCAGGTAGTTACGGGCATTGTCCTTACCCTGTCCGATGCGTTCGCCATTGTAGCTATACCAGGCGCCGGATTTTTCAACGATCTTGGCATCGGCACCCAAGTCGAGGATTTCACCTTCACGTGATGTGCCTTCGCCATACAGGATGTCGAAGTGCGCTTCCTTGAATGGAGGAGCGATTTTATTCTTGACGACTTTGATCTTGGTTTCATTACCAATCACTTCATCGCCGGATTTGATCGAACCAGTGCGGCGGATATCCAGGCGTACCGATGCGTAGAACTTCAATGCATTACCACCGGTGGTGGTTTCAGGGTTACCAAACATCACACCGATTTTCATACGAATCTGGTTAATGAAGATCACCAGCGTGTTGGTACGGTTGATGCTGCCGGTCAATTTACGCAATGCCTGCGACATCAGACGCGCTTGCAAACCTGGCAGGGAATCACCCATGTCGCCTTCGATTTCAGCGCGTGGTGTCAGTGCTGCGACCGAGTCGATCACGATCAGGTCTACACCGCCCGAACGCACCAGCGCATCACAGATTTCCAATGCCTGTTCGCCGGTATCCGGTTGCGAGATCAGCAGCTCGGACAAATTGATGCCCAGCTTCTGCGCGTAAGTCACGTCCAATGCATGTTCCGCATCGATAAACGCGCAAGTACCGCCCAGCTTTTGCATTTCTGCGATGGTTTGCAAAGTCAGCGTGGTTTTACCCGATGATTCAGGACCATAGATTTCAACTACACGACCACGCGGCAAGCCGCCGACGCCGAGCGCGATATCCAGGCCGAGGGAGCCGGTAGAAACAACCTGCACTTCTTCGACGACTGCGCCGTCTTCCATGCGCATCACCGAACCTTTACCGAACTGCTTTTCGATTTGCGCTAGTGCGGCGGCGAGTGCTTTACTCTTGTCCGAGCTCGGAGCGTTTTTTTTGTCGTCCATAAAGATTCTTTCGGCGGTTGGTTGTAACGAAACGGGGTTTATACAGTGTTTGGAGCCAGAAACCGTACTGTATAAAAAAACAGTGCTTTATGCAAGCTGCTCTTGCGATATTTTTAAAAAGAGTCAAAAACATTGCTTTTTGACATGTATTCATCTCACAAGCAAGGCTTTAAAAAACAGGCCACATATTAGCAAGAGCCGCTATTTCCCTCCAGCGGCACAGTGTTTTCCACGTAATATCTGTTTTACCCAATATCGCCCTGTTTTTATGTGCACGCCCGCTGAACTATCCGAAATCGCCTATAAAAAAGAAAAGTCCGCCAGCCTGCGTTTGGCCAAACGTCAGGGCATCAGCACGGAAGTCGCCCTGACCGAAGTCTTGAGCAAAGTAGCCGGAGGCGGCTCTCTAAAAGAGCTAGTCACCCGGCGCCTGCAGGAAAAAGCGCATATCGCAGCAGCAAGCGCGGCGCGCAAGCAGGCAAAGCTCACGGCACGCACGCAAAAACAGGCAGCCCGGCAGCCTGATCCAGCCGCATGGCTAGCCTGGTTCGACGGTTCCTGCCACCCGAATCCGGGCAAGATGGGTATCGGTGGTTTGCTCAGGAGCCCGCAAGGCACGGAGACCGAGATCAGTTTTAATGCCGGCATAGGCGATAGCAGCGAAGCGGAATACATCGCGCTCATCAGCGTACTCGAGACAGCTATCAAGGCCGGTGCCGACAAACTCCTGATTTACGGCGATAGCCAGGTCGTTATTAACGATGTGCTCAGCGAGAGCGGCGGTGCTGTCATACTCAGCACGCAGCGCTTAAAGGCCCAGGGCCTACTCGCCTGCTTGCCTCAAGTCACCCTGAACTGGATACCACGCCAGCGCAATGGCCAGGCAGACGCCCTGTCGCAACAGGCGATCCGCAGCACTGCAACAGCGGCAAACCCGCAACCGGCCTAATATGTGAATAACAAGTCGCGCAGCATGACACTTGTCTTGCTGCTGCGGACGAAACCCAATAGACTACGAGCCAACTTCCCCCTCTAGCCATCCCATGCGAATCCTGCTTGCCGAAGACGATAGTGTGCTTGCCGACGGTTTAACGCGTTCCCTGCGTCAGTCCGGCTATGCCACCGATTGCGTAAAAAATGGGGCCGAGGCTGACTCCGTCCTGTCCACCCAAGATTTCGATTTACTCATACTCGACCTGGGCTTGCCGAAAATGTCCGGCCTCGAGGTCTTGCAACGCCTGCGCGCGCGTAATTCGCGCTTGCCGGTACTCATCCTTACCGCCGGTGACTCGATCGAACAACGCGTCAAAGGCCTCGACCTGGGTGCCGATGATTTCATGGCCAAGCCATTTGCCTTGTCGGAGCTGGAAGCACGCGTACGAGCACTGACCCGTCGTGGCGCAGGTGGCGGCCCGACTGTCATCAAGCATGGTCCCCTTTCGTACGATCAGGTTGGTCGTATCGCATACATCAACGATCAGATGCTGGATCTGTCCGCACGCGAACTCGGCTTGCTCGAAGTCCTGCTACAACGCAGCGGTCGTCTGGTTTCCAAGGAACAGCTGGTCGATCATCTGTGCGAATGGAGCGAGGAAGTCAGCAACAATGCGATTGAAGTGTATGTCCATCGCTTGCGCAAGAAGATAGAAATTGGCGGGTTGCGCATCGCCACCGTGCGCGGCCTCGGTTATTGCCTCGAAAAATTTACCGAGACAGCACCTAACACGATAGCGCCACCCGGCTAATCCAGCCCATGCCAGACGCTCAACGACTCAATGCGCAAGCCGATGCCGGCACTGCGCACAAGCCTATGGCACCGCACTCGAATGCGACCCAGCCGGAGGAACGTACACAACGTTCGCTGTTTGGTGAAATCCTGGACTGGATGCTGGTACCACTGCTATTGCTGTGGCCACTCAGCATTGCCATCACCTACCTGGTTGCCAAATCAATCGCGAATGAGCCGTTTGATCGTGCGCTGGAAGACAAAGTCACCGTAGTCGCACCACAGGTCAAGGAAATAAATGGCCAGGTCTTTACGCGCATGAACGGCGCAGCTACAGACATCCTGCACGCCGACGATATCGATAATGTTTACTATCAGATACGCGACCCGGTAGGCGATGTGGTCGAAGGCGATCCGGAAATACCCTTGCCCAAAGAGCTCGAAGCGCCACCACCATGGGCAACCCAGTTCCGCTACGACTTCATCCGCAATACCGAAGTACGGGTGGCCTACATTTACGTCGATTTACACAAAACCCAGACCGCTCCGCAACTCAGCATCGAACCACGACTGGCACTGGTACAGGTAGCCGAGACACTGGACAAGCGCTCGCAGCTAGTCAATCAAAT
>JBEBUE010000350.1:0-3568 GCA_040393485.1 Herminiimonas sp. | reverse complement strand
GGGATGGTAATCGGTGAGCCGGACTCCATCAGGTAATAAAACATGCCGGTGCCCCAACGCTTCAGCCGCGACTCATTGCTGCGGTCACTGATCACGCCGTAGACCATATCGATACCATCAAGCCACAAACGCGTCATTTCAGGCAATAACTCCAGCGGATGCTGGTAATCGCTATCCATCAGGATCACCGCATCGCCCTGCGCCGCATCGATACCTGCCGACAAAGCTGCTTCCTTGCCGAAATTGCGCGAGAAGCTGATATAACGCAGCCCGCCTTCATGTAGCAACGAGGCCATAATCTCGTCGGTGTTGTCACTGCTGCCGTCATTAATAACGATAATTTCATAGCGCGCAGCAAAGCCAGCCAGCGTTTTACGCAAATCGCGCAAAAAGTCGGCCAGGTGGGCGGCTTCGTTATAAGCCGGGATCACGCAGGAAATCAGGGCGTCAGTCGGGCGATTCTTCGGGAGTGCTGGCACTGTCAACATGTAAAAAGCCTTTCGGGAGCCATTTGCAGGGCCTCGGCCAATTCTGCGAAAATCAGGAAAACAGGCATGTATTCTGAAAAAATTGTGTGTAAGACGTTTCTTGGCAACGATTATAATTCAGCACCACTGTATGCAATTGTGAAACTAAGCCTGTTTCCACGCCAGATATACATCTTTTCCATTTTTTACTACCGATGATGCCAACTCCGCCAGTTTCCTCGTCTAATCAAAACAGTCGGCTCTTTTCGCTGAACTCGTCCAATCTGGTACCGCTGGTCATCGTGCTGTTGCTGCTGCACCTGGTGCTATGGAGCGTTTTCACCGGCATCAGCCACCGTGCGCCCGACTGGGACAATATGGAAGAGCTGGTCTGGGCGAGCGGACTGGAATGGGGTTACTACAAGCACCCACCACTGCCGACATGGATATTGTATGGATTGGTGTCGATTTTTGGCCGTCCGGTCTGGCTGACCTTCTTCACCGGCCAGTTGAGCGTCATCCTGACCCTCTGGCTGGTCTGGAAACTCGGCTGTGAAATGACCACACAAAGCCGTGCTCTGGTCGCGACTTTGCTGGTCTCGCTGGTCGCCTACTTCACCGTACGCGGCGTCATGAATAACCACAATACGATGCAATTGTGGGCTGTAGCCGGCGCGATCTGGATGTTTTATCGCGCCACCCGCTACGACAGCATGCGTGCCTGGGCTGCGCTCGGTTTCTTTTGCGGCTGCGCTTTCCTGACCAAATACAGTGCACTCATCCAGTTCGCCGCTTTCTTCCTTTACCTGCTGATAACCGGCAAGCTGCTGCGTGCGCAAACCTGGAAAGGTATTTTGCTTGCAACTGTCATCCTGCTGGTGATGGTCGCGCCACATTTGATGTGGCTGAAACAGCAAGCCGCGGGCCCGATCGCCTACGCCGGTAGCGAAATGGTGCCGCTGGAGACTTACTGGCTGGAAATCAAGGACTTGTCCGGTTTCCTGGTTACCAACCTGGGACGTATCGCTGCCATGATCCTGGCAATTGCCGTGCTTGCCATCTGGGCCGGTCGCCAATACAAACTCACGCCGAAATCTGCTCGTCCAGCCAAAATCGCGAGCGAACTGGCGGCCTCGGATCGCTTCTTCCTGCTCTTCATCGGCCTCGCACCACTGGTATTGACGCTGCTGGTAGCCGGAGCGATGAAGGTACCGCTGGCAGCACACTGGGCGACCACCTTCTTTGTCCTGTTTGGCTTCTTTTCGTTCTGGATCTTCCGTTCCGGTGATGATGCCGCGCTGCTGCGCAAAACCATCATCATCGTGGTCCTGTTCCAGATACTCGGTTCGGTAGGCTACGGCCTCGCACGCGGCCCACTGGCGGACAAATCCGGCCGTGCCAGCCGCGCCACCTTCCCGGGCGCTGAAGTTGCACGCCAGGTACATGCGCAATGGCAGGCTCATATGCAGACGCCGTTGACACTGGTTGCATCCGACACCTGGCTGGGTGGCAATATCGCTACCCATATCGGCCCGCAAGTGCAGGTATTCATCGATGGCGACTTCCACAAGGCACCGTGGGTGAATAAAGAAAAAGCCGAAAAATGCGGCATGCTGGTGGCAATCAACCGCAGCGAAGTCAATCCTGACGATATCGGCATCGACGTGATTGCCCTGATGGCGCAAAGTACCGAACACGGCACGCTGGAAATCCCATGGACCAAGAAAGCCGGCGGCCCTACCGTAGTGGTCGAATGGGGCATCATTCCACCACAAGCCAGCTGCAAAGATATTAAAGACGCAAAGTAATAGCGCCTCTAAAAAGCAAAAAGCCGCTTCCTCAGGATAGCGGCTTTTTTATTGGATACGGCGGACTAGATTACGGCTGCAAACGATGCCGTTGCCACTTGCCGTCTTTATCCAGCGTATAGACGATGCGGTCATGCAGGCGCGAAGCACGGCCTTGCCAAAACTCGATGTAATCCGGTTTCAGGCGATATCCGCCCCAATGCGCGGGCCGTGGCGGGTGCCCGCCAAACTGCGCCTCAACCTCAGCATATTGTGCTTCCAATGCCGCACGGTCGGCGACCGGCTGGCTTTGTGCTGAAGCCAGCGCACTCAAGCGACTCTTGACCGGGCGACTCTGGAAATACTGTTCGCTCTCGGCCGCACTGACCCGCTCAACCTTGCCTTCTATCCGCACTTCCCGCTCCAGCGGTATCCAGTGGAACAGCAAAGCGGCATGCGGATTCTGCGCCAGCTCCTGGCCTTTACGGCTATCGTAATTGGTGAACCAGGTAAAACCGCGCTGATCGAAATCCTTGATCAGCAAAATACGCGAGGACGGACGACCATTGGCCCCAACCGTCGCCACACTCATCGCATTCGGCTCCGGCACTTCCGCCCGCAAGGCTTCATCAAACCATTTGGCAAACTGCGCAACCGGGTCCGGATCTGTATCCAGCTCCGACAAGGCAGCTTGTGTGTAATCGGTACGGATATCTGCAATCGACATACTTCTTTCTCCTGATTCTTTTGCTACGGGTCAGTCATGCATTGTAAGACAGCGCGCATTTCCTGTCCCCGCACTATCCCTACCGCTACCTTAACCGGTGTCGACGCCCGCCCATTTGATCCAACGCAAGCATTTCTTGCATAGACAGCAAGAACTGTGTGCCTGACACTTATCCAAGCGTCATCAAACAGGAAAGTCAGGCCGTCCTCCGTTAAAATGGCGGGATGACTTCAAATGCAGCCCCCACCCTTACCGCCGTACCCGATATCGATTTTGACCGTCGCTTCGGCGGCATTGCGCGCCTCTACGGCAGCGCTGCGCTGGAACGCTTCCGCAGCGCCCACGTATGCGTTATCGGTGTCGGTGGTGTCGGCTCCTGGGTAGTCGAAGCGCTGGCCCGCAGCGCCATCGGCAAGATCACGATGATAGACCTGGATAACCTGGCCGAATCCAACATCAACCGGCAAATCCATGCCCTCACCGATACGCTAGGTAAAGCCAAGGTCACAGCCTTGTCAGAACGGATCGCGCAAATCAATCCGTATTGCGTCGTCACCGAAATCGAGGACTTCCTCACCGCAGTTAAT
>JBEBUE010000349.1:0-3577 GCA_040393485.1 Herminiimonas sp. | reverse complement strand
GTGCGCAAGCAGTTTGACCTTGATGCCAATCCGGAAATTATTGCCGCTCATTTGTCTGCCGATCCCTTGCTGGCTGAACAGATCCGGCAGGTGCCGGGCATGCGGGTACCAGGTGCTTTTGATACCTTTGAACTGGCGATACGCGCGGTGTTGGGACAGCAAGTGAGTGTGGCCGGTGCGACCACGGTATCCGGACGTTTGGTACAAGCGTTTGGCGAAATTGCCGAGACGCCGTTCATCGGTATCAATCGACATTTTCCGACGGCAGAAAGACTGGCGCAGGCCAGCGTGTCCGATATCGCCGGATTGGGTATGCCGGGCGCCAGGGCGCTGGCGATACAGAGCCTCGCGCAGTTCGCCGCACAAGGTGGTTTGCAGATGAAACCGGGCGCATCGCTGGAAGAATGCGTGGCCAGCCTGAAGACTGTGCGCGGTATCGGCGAGTGGACTGCGCAATATGTCGCGATGCGCGCCTTGCGCTTTCCGAATGCCTTCCCGGCTGGTGATTTGGGTTTGCAAAAGGCGGCGGTAGAAGTGCCAGGTGGTACGCGGCTGACAGAAAAGGAATTGCTGGCGCGCGCCGTCAACTGGGCACCATGGCGTGCTTATACCGCGCTGTTGTTATGGAATTCATTAAGCTGATCGTAGTGATAGAGATGAAGGAATCATCATGATTTTTTACATAGAACATCCGAGCCCGGTCGGCAGCCTGTTGCTGGCAGCGACGGCTGAGGGTATTTGCGGCATTTACTTTGAAGAGCACAAACATTTCAAAGGCAAGGACGGCTGGCAACGCGCAGATGACTTGTCCCCCGCAGGCCGTCATTTGCAGGAGGCAGCGCGACAGCTGGATGAGTATTTTGCGAGACGGCGTACAGTATTCGACGTGGCGCTGGATATGACGGGTACGGCTTTCCAGCGTTCAGTGTGGGATGAGCTGACGGCGATTCCGTTTGGTGCCAGCGTCAGCTATGCGCAGCATGCGCAGCGCCTGGGTAATCCGAAAGCCTTGCGTGCGGTAGGTTCGGCTATCGGCAAGAATCCGGTATCGATCATCGTGCCCTGCCACCGCGTGATCGGTACCTCCGGTGCGGTAACGGGTTATGCCGGAGGCCTGCAGCGCAAACGCTTCCTGCTGGCGCTGGAAGGCGTGGCAGTGAACTGATTACAGCTGTTGATGTGCCGTCAGCCAGGCGACCACATGTCCGGCATCAGAGTCGGATGGAAAGACCGGATAGAAGACTTCTTCTATCCGACCGTCGCGGATGATCAGCGTCAGGCGCTTGATCAGGTCCAGTCCGGCAAAGCTGAAGGTAGGCAAGCGCAAGGCGAGTGCAAATGCGAGTTGTGCATCGCTAAGCAAGGGAAACGGCAATTCCAGGCGTTCCACTGCTTCCTTTTGATAATCGCTATCTTGCGTGCTGAGGCCATACACGGTCGCGCCCAGCGCCTGTAGTTCACTGTAGTGATCGCGGTATGCGCAGGATTGCGGTGAACAACCACGCGCACCTGGTATCGCATTCCATGCATCGGCACCGCCGGGTAATTCATGTCCGGGGCGTCCGGTACGCGGATAGCAATACACCACCACCCACGGCGCGCCTTCCTGCGCCAGATTCACTGTTGCGCCTGATGTTGCCGGCAAGCCGATGGCGGGCAGTTGCATGCCGCGCAAGTGATCACAAGCGCCGTCATCCTGCGGGACCGGCAGGTTGGCAGGCGTGACGAGCAGATTATCAGTCATGGTATCGGATGGAAAAAGGTGATGGGCAGCGACTTGTTATTCGCGCTGCCCGTTAGAACTTCATTGCACCAGTCGCAGTGTCAGCGGATAACGATAATCCTGGCCTTTGGATGCGGCCATTGCGGCGAGGATGCAGAAAATCAGGTTAAGTATCAGCAGCACCGGGATGAAGATGAAGCCGATCAGGATGAAAGCCAGGACCCAGGCAATCACAAAGCCTATGGTGATGGTGATCTGGAAGTTGAGTGCTTCCTTGGCCTGGCTGGAGATGTAGGCAGAATCATCCTTCTTCATGATCCAGATGATGAGTGCGCCGAGGAAACCGGTGAAGATGCCGAGCAGGTGGGCCAGCATTGCGATATTGCATTCATCTTTACTTGGGACGCGTGGTTCGAGTTGATCCATGATTTTTCCCTCGGTAGCTAATACAACATTAACGATAGCAGTCTGTGCAAACCCGCAGCGGGCGGGATGTTGCAAAGCCTTGTGATACGTATGCGCTTACCTGACGTAAAGATTGTACTGCGCATCGCGGGACGACGCGCAGTACGGTTCGCTTATTAAGCTGCCGCCTTTTTAGCTGGTGCCTTCTTTTTCGCGACGGCTTTCTTGGCTGCGGGTTTGGCCGCTGCCTTTTTCGCCGGTTTGGCGGCTATTTTTGTTTCCTCGCTTGCTTCTGCTGCATCGTCCGCACTTGCGGCAGCCTTGCCTTTGGCAGGTACTTTTTCCTTGCGCGGTTCAAACTCGAAGCTGGTTTTGCCATCCTTGCCGCGCACCAGATACGCTTTGAATGCGCGACGTGTGCGTTGCGAGATGAAACCACCGAGCAAGTCAGTCTTGCCTTCGTTGAGCAGCTTGCTCATCTGTTCCGGCAGGATCTCTTGCTGCAGGATGATGCGGCCGCTGCGGAAGTCGCAAGTCTTCGGTTTGGCGACCGAATTTTCGCAGACATAAGACAGTGGCAATTCGTAGACGCCGCTTGCGCATTTCGGGCAAGGGCCGAGTGAAGTCTGGCCGCTGAAGTCGACTGCTTCCGCGTTTTCATCATCGTCGTTCTGGCCGAAATCAAATTCCAGTTTGTAGTTTTTGATTTCTTCGTCGCGTGAAATTTTCAGCACGGCAGCGAATGGACGGCCCATTTTCGAACGGAAGCCTTGCAGCGGTCCTATCGTTTTATTGGCCAGCAATTCTTCGACTTCATCGATTTCAAACTGACGGCTACCCGGCGTTTTACTCATCGAGAATTCGCACTTGGTACAGGCGAAACGACGGTAGTTTTCTTTCACCACACCACCGCAATTCGGACACGGTGTTTTCAGTGTCGCGTAGTCACCGGGGATGGTGTCGTTGTCGTATTCCTTCGCGCGCTTGACGATGATTTGCGTCATCTGCGCAATTTCACGCATAAACTCGTCACGACTGATTTTGCCGCGTTCCATTTCGGACAGCTTGTATTCCCACTCGCCGGTCAGTTCCGGTGCGGTCAGTTCGCTGACACCGAGGCCGCGCAACAAGGTCATCAGTTGGAATGCTTTTGCAGTCGGGATCATTTCCCGGCCTTCGCGCAGCAGGTATTTTTCGTTCAGCAAACCTTCGATGATGGCAGCGCGTGTGGCTGGTGTACCCAGCCCTTTGCCAGCCATCGCATCTCGCAGGCCGTCGTTGTCGATCAGCTTGCCCGCGCCTTCCATTGCCGACAACAGCGTCGCTTCAGAGTAGCGTGCAGGCGGTTTGGTAACGAGGCCGTTGGCGACCACCGATTCGGTTTTGACTTTCTCGCCTTTGGCGACCGGGACCAGCGTGCCGCTGTTTTCCGGATCTTTTTCGTCGATG
>JBEBUE010000348.1:0-3583 GCA_040393485.1 Herminiimonas sp. | reverse complement strand
GTGGGCGAGGGGCCTTATCCGCGGCCGGATAGTGCGACCGGGGTTTGCTTTATGGATGGCGCGGTGTCTACACTCTGGTCCGACAAGGGTTTGTCCAAGCAGGTCAATCGTGCGACTTCGCTGCGCAATTTCATGAAGATGCTGCTGGTCGCGGATGGGCAGTTATCGATAGAACAGACCACCGGCGATGCCTTGGCCGGAGTCTCGCTCAAGGCGCAGGCGGCACCGACCAAAGTAATCCAGACCTTGCCCGAGTTGCAAGATAAGCTGACGCAGCATGGCTTCCTCTTGTTGAATGCTTCGCTGGTATTCCGTGCCCATGTCGCGCCGGTGAAGGATGCGAAAGCATGGTTGCCTTTCCTGCAAACAGTGCTGGCGGCTTTGGCGGATCATGCGCAACAGGTAGGTCAGACCGCGCCGACGCTAGTCCTGTGGGGCAAGATCGCGGTGCAATTGGAAGCGTTGCCGGAGAGTGCGCGTTTCCCGAAGAAGGTTTCCGAGCTTCCGTATAACCTGAGCTTTATCGGAAATAGTGTGATGCAGGGCCTGTTTGGCCCTATGCATTTATTGCAGAAATAGGGTCTGCTTTCGCCTTAAATCAGGCTGAGCTGGCGCAGGTCGGCGGCTTCTGCTGGCTCTTTTGCTTCATTCGACGGAGTGGCGGTACTGGCTTGCGTCGCTGCCGCTTTGCCAGGTTTTTCCGGCTTGCTTTCACGTGTCAGCAAGCGTCCTATCATCGTTTCAAAGAATGCCGGCAGCGCGTGTTGATCATCATGCGCGTGGAAATGCTGGCGTATCACCATCCCATCCCACATTCCCGTCAGGAACAAGGCGGTTTGTGCTGCATCCAATGACGCATCCATTTGTCCGCGTGCCTGCGCAACCCTTAACAGGTTGGTCAGGCCCATGATCCATTCCGCTTCTATCTTGCGCAGTACTGTACCTACGCGTTTGCTGCGCATGCCTTCTGCATACACTTCAGTCATCAGGCTGGCATCACCGCCTGCACGATAGCGTTCGGCGAACAGGCGAGTGGTGGTGTTCAGGGCTTGCTGGATGGATTCGGCTTCCCGCATTTGCAGCAGCATGGCGCGAGTCTGGCGTCGCTCATCTTCCACCATGGCTTCAATGATGGCTTCCTTGCCGGTGAAATAACGATAAACCGCGCCCGGGCCAAGGCCGGTTTCGGCACAGATTTGCTGCATGGAGGTTTGGTGGAAGCCGGTTTTGCGGAAGCATTTGCCAGCTGCTTTGAGGACTTCGATTCGTTTTTTATCGGCTTTTTGGGTAGGCGATTGCGGGGTCTTGGAAATGCGTGTGGCCATTGCAGATATCGAAACGAAGTTTCAGTCAATTAACGAGGGGTCAATTATAAATTGAATATTCGTTCAAAGTAATATTTGTCATAAATTCAAATGAGATATGCATGACGTTAGTGCTGTTTTTTATATTTTGCTCTGAGAAAATGAATGAAATTGATTGAATGGTCATTCAAATAATGCTGTAAGTGATTGCAATTTTATTAGAGTGGCTTCATTTAAAGCTCCTGGTGTACCGGGTTTCTATGTGGTTGGGTGGCGTTTGCGGAATGGTTTTCTGGTGCGCAAACCGCTGGTTTTTCTGTGGTGCAATATTGGGTTTGGTGACGCTAGTCAATGCTGTCGGGCGACGTGGCTTATAAAATATGAGCTTGGAGTGAGTGCTTGGAAGGCCTTGTTGCATCTCGCAAAATCGGGAAAAGCAGGTACCTGACAGATTCAGTCAAGTTTGTTATACTTGAGTGAATCGATCAACCACTCGGGTTATTCATTCCTGTTGATCACTGGAGGCAAGATTCATGCGTTTGACGACTAAAGGACGTTTTGCTGTAACAGCAATGATTGACTTGGCATTGCGCCAGGACAATGGTCCTGTCACGCTCGCCGGAATCAGCCAGCGGCAAGAGATTTCTCTGTCGTATCTGGAGCAATTGTTTGGCAAGTTGCGCCGTCATGAAATCGTTGAGTCCGTGCGCGGACCGGGTGGTGGTTACAACCTGGCACGTCGTGCGGAAGACGTGACGGTGGCAGACATCATTATTGCCGTCGATGAGCCTCTGGATGCAACGCAGTGCGGTGGCAAGGAAAACTGCCACAGCCCCGAGCATGAGCACGGTGGTCGTTGCATGACACATGACCTGTGGGCAACGCTGAATGCGAAAATGGTGGATTATCTCGATTCTGTGTCGCTAAAAGATTTGGTAGACCAGCAAAAACAAAAGATTTCTGAACAATGCGTGGTGGTCGTGCATCGCAACCATGCAGCCGTGTGATTATTGGAGCTAAAAAGATGAACGCCCCGTTAGACAAAAGCCTGATTGATACGATTAAGGCGCCGCATTTCCCGATTTATATGGATTATTCGGCGACTACGCCTATCGATCCACGCGTTGCTGACAAAATGATTCCTTACCTGCGCGAGCAGTTCGGTAATCCGGCTTCACGCAGCCATATGTACGGCTGGACGGCTGAGAAAGCAGTAGAGGATGCGCGCGAACAAGTCGCTGCACTGGTCAATGCTGACCCACGTGAAATCATCTGGACTTCGGGCGCAACGGAAGGCAACAACCTGGCACTCAAAGGCGCCGCACAATTTTATAAAACCAAGGGCAAGCACATCATCACGGTGAAGACCGAGCACAAGGCTGTGCTGGATACCGTGCGAGAACTGGAGCGCCAGGGTTTTGAGGCAACTTATCTGCAACCGCAAGATAATGGTTTGATCACTATTGAGCAATTGGCAGAAGCGATCCGTCCTGACACCATCTTGGTATCGGTGATGCTGGTCAACAATGAAATCGGTGTGATCCAGCCTATCGATGAAATCGGCGAATTGTGCCGCAGCAAGGGCATCATCTTCCATTGCGACGCTGCACAGGCAACCGGTAAAGTGAAGATCGACCTGGAAAAATCCAAAGTCGACCTGATGACATTTACTGCACACAAAACCTACGGTCCTAAAGGTATCGGTGCCTTGTACGTACGTCGCAAACCGCGCGTCCGTATCGAAGCGCAAATGCACGGCGGTGGTCATGAGCGCGGTCTGCGTTCCGGCACGCTGGCAACCCACCAGATCGTTGGCATGGGTGAAGCTTTCCGTATTGCACGTGAAGAAATGGATGAGGAAATCACCCGTATCAAGGGTTTGCGTGATCGTCTGGCCAAAGGCCTGATGGATATGGAAGAGGTTTATATCAACGGCGATATGGATCACCGCGTACCGCATAACCTCAACGTCAGCTTCAACTACGTTGAAGGCGAGTCGCTGATCATGGCAATCAAGGATTTGGCTGTTTCTTCGGGTTCGGCTTGTACTTCGGCCAGTCTGGAACCATCTTATGTATTGAGAGCGCTGGGTCGCAGCGATGAATTGGCACACAGCTCGATTCGTTTCACTTTCGGTCGCTTTACGACAGAAGAAGACGTGGATTTCACGATCAAGCTGATCAAGGAAAAAGTCAACAAGCTGCGCGAATTGTCGCCGCTGTGGGATATGTATAAAGACGGGATCGATATCAGCACGATCCAATGGGCAGCGCACTAAT
>JBEBUE010000347.1:0-3602 GCA_040393485.1 Herminiimonas sp. | reverse complement strand
ACCGAATGCATCGCCAGCCAGAGCCGAGAACAGCGAGTAGACTTCACCCCATGCCAGGAACACGACGCCGGACAAGATCAAGAATGCCCATGGGTTGTGACCGAAGTAGCCCAAAGCGATGATACCGAAGCCTTCGAGTGTGAACGCGATCACCATGGTTTTTTCACGACCGATGTTGTCCGAGATCCAGCCGAACAATGGACGGGAAATACCGTTCATGATGCGATCGAGCATCAGTGCCAGAGGCAACGCTGCCATCACGAAGAAGTACATATCGACTTCAAATTCTTTAACGCCCAAATCTTGTGCGATAACGCCCAGTTGTGCCACAGCCATCATGCCGCCTGTAACCACGCAGATGAACATGAAGAACATGAGCCAGAACAGTTTGGTGTTCAGTGCTTCTTTCAGGGTGTAATCACGTGCAGCTTGAACCAGCTTGGCCGATGCCGACACTTCACCTTTAGCAGGGGAGCGCAGGAACCATGCTGCCAGGAACGCCAGCGAACCTTGCAAGATACCGAAGAACAGGAATGTTTCTTGGAAGCCCGAAGTTTTGATCATTGCTGCGATAGGCAGAATGGTTGCAGCAGAACCTGCACCGTAACCACCAGCGGTCAAGCCAACTGCCAGGCCGCGACGGTCCGGGAACCATTTCAACGCGTTGTTGATACAGGTTGCGTAGATCGAACCTACACCAACACCACCCAATGCTGCACCGACGTAGAAGCCCATCAGGGTTGTCGCTTGGGAGTTGATTACCCATGCCAGACCGATGAAGATCGCGCCGAACGCAACCATCAGACGTGGGCCGAGTTTATCGATGAAGTAACCTTCAATCGGCGCGAGCCAGGTTTGAACCAGGACGAAAATCGTAAATGCGATTTGAATTTCTGCACGGGCCCAACCGAATGTGCCTTGAATTTCCGGTACGAACAATGTCCATGCGTACTGGATGTTTGCAGTGGCGATCATACAGATGACGCCGACTACGAGCTGGAGCCAGCGTGTCGAATTCGACTTACCGGTTGCACCACCCGATATTTGTTGTGTTGCTGTTGTCATTTCTCTTCCTCGTGTTCATCGCAGTTTTGTGCCAGGGCCAAAACGAACAATGATTAATAGTTAATGCGTTCGCGTGCAGCTTGATCGCAAAGACATCCTCAAGTTGTATTTGCAAGGCGGTCATAAATGAGCCGGTCGTATGCCGTTCCGCCTTTTGCCTTTGAGATCCGGGTGGGATCACTAGAGCAGCGACTTAATCTGGTTTTCGCCCGATTCCGACGAAAAAAACATTCAGACTACCTTCCTGAAACACTGCTTTCCGGTCGCTTTTGAGAAATCCTTCAGCGAAATTTTTTGCCTCGCGGCAAAGTGATTTCGTCATCCGGTTACTCAAAAAACTGCTACGACATGAAGCTGGAATGGCTAGAAAAACTGCTTTTTTCGTCTCACGATAGGGTGAAGCTAGCGTTAAGATTTCGTGACGATACGCACTCGCACTTTTGCGAACAATACGTAGTTATACGTACCGAAACTACGTACTTACCCTTAAAAAATGACGTTTTTTACCCCTCTGTTGCGTCGCAATGAATGCCTGATATTCATGAAATTTATATGACGATTTAACCCGCAGACCGCGCCGGTTATAGCTAAAAACGAATGCCGATTTTTTTCCTGTGATCAAAAATTTTTCGTAAATCGCACGCTGCATCGAAACGCATTTGCTGCGTCGCAGCATTGAAATATTTTTCGATTATTTCACAAATAAGTTATGAATTTGAAAATGCTTTTCAACTTCAAAGTTGCCGCTTTAAAACAGCCGTCAACAATCGGAGCTTCAAACATCATGCAAACGATATATACAGTCAGATATGACGATTAAAAGGCGGGAATTACCCGCAAATGATCCGGCAGGAAGCCTAAGTAAGGGTATTTTTCCGGGGAAGATGCCCGGCGCCATACAGGACGCTGAGCGTATGGACTTACTGTAACTCCAGCGCAGCACGTAATTCGGTGCGTGCCGCTGCATAATCTTGCTGAAAAGCCGGATTCTGCTGTATCAGCACAGCGATCAAAGTCGCCAGCCGCTGCCCCGCAGCTATATCGCTTGGGTAATGCACACCGCCCAAGACACGGTTTTCACCGAACTCCCGGGCACGCGCAAATATTTGCTCACTCTTTTCCGGCACCATGTCGGCCAATACGATGGCAGACAAGAAGCTAAAAGTGGCATGTCCGCTCGGATAGGAGCCACTGGCAGAGTACCTGGCCACTGGCCGGATGCGTGCGTCAAACAATGGCGGACGCACCCGGCGCCACTTCTTCTTGCCTTGCTTTTCCATCGCATTGCCAGTCTCGTGCAAGGTCTCAAAGAGGCGATTCGTCAGCGGCAAGCGATCGCGCTGGAAAGCATTCCCCATCACCCCGGCAAAACGGAACACACTTTGTTCATGATCAGCGGCTATCTGGCTGGCTTGCTCGGGCGTACGCTGCTCCTGCAACAACAGCATGCCCGCAATCTCACGCCGGGTCGCAGCTGCGTCAGGCGGTGGACCAAGAAAACGCGTGCTATCTATCTGCGCCGGCTCCAGATAGATCCAGCTATCGCTTGCCGCCGTCGCTGTTAGCTGCGCGGGGGCCTGTGCAAGACAGGCCACACACCAGAACGACAAAGCAAGACCGCTCAACTTGCGCATGAAATGCATACGATATCTCCTCGCAGATAAGGACTTCCCTTGCGGCACGCACATATCAATATCAGACCGCCGCCCATCTTATAGTTTCCTCAGCATAAGCGTAGCAATTACACAATTTTCATTCATATTTGCAAGGGAAACGCCCGATCATTACCAATAACGAATTTATTGACTGCAGATCAGTCGAACAAAATTCCGCAGCCCGTTCATAATGACGGCAATTCCCATTTGCAGTAGAACATGAAGTTCCATTCTATTCTGACCAATATGCGTGCCCGCACTGCCATAGGCATAGGGCTCTCACTGCTGATACATGCGCTGATCCTGTTCTTTGCGCTGGATCAGGCCAAGGTGCGCGTAGCGGAATCAGGGGAATCACCGACAGCACCATTACAGGTCAGCCTGATTACCCAGGCCCCGGCTCCCAAGCCGGCAGTCAAAGCGGAAACCCCGCCGCAACCAGAGCAGAAGGAAGTCAAGAAGTCGAGTCCGGCGCCGCGCCAGCAAAAATCCGCGTCGCAAAAGAAAAGCGAACCACTCAAACAAGCAGACCAGGGCAAGCCGCCGCCAGTCGCACCCAAAACACCAAGCAAAGAACCGTTGCCACCAGACATGAGCGATATGCTGGCCGCCGCGCGTGAGCGTCGTCGTGCTGCCGGGATTATTGAACCCGATGCACGGCCGGTAGAAGACGACAATGCCATCGCGCGTGCCAATATTGCAGAGATGGTGCAACGTCAGTCGCGCGGCCGCAATGAATCGGGCGGTGTGTTCCAGATTACCTTCAAGGGAGTGCGCACCGCAGAATTCGTCTTCCGTGGCTGGGATTTGCGGCGCAAGACCAACTCACGCCAGCTGATACAAGTAGATGCCGGGCCGGGTGGCGATATCGATACCGCCATC
>JBEBUE010000346.1:0-3616 GCA_040393485.1 Herminiimonas sp. | reverse complement strand
CATGGAATTGACTGCACCGCATGAAGCTGCCGTGGTAATCGCTGCGAACAAGGCCGAGGCACTAATGCCGAAACGTGTTTCCTTGCCTTCCATATTGCCACCCGCCTGCAGCAGGCTCGCCCCCTGATCCACGCCCAGCGCGGCCATGCCCGGATGCGCCTGTTGCTCAGCCCCCATCACTACCGAGGTGAGCACGACAAACAGCAAGGTCATCGCACCGAGAATGGCCCAGCCCTGACGCATATCCCCGACCATGCGACCAAAGGCAAAGCACAACGCAGCCGGAATCAGAAAGATAGCCAGCATCTCTACCAGATTGCTGAATGCGGTCGGGTTCTCATATGGATGAGCCGAGTTCGCATTAAAGAATCCGCCACCATTAGTGCCCAGCATCTTGATCGCTTCCTGGGAAGCGACCGGTCCCATGGCGATGGTCTGTGTTTTGGATGTCAGAGTCTCCAATACCGGTGCGCCTTGCGCATCCAGCACGGGCTGGCCGTCTGGCTTGACTTGCGGCTGTTGGTAAGTAATCGGATCGATCAGCGCGACGTCCTTATACGCTGAGAAATTCTGTATCACACCCTGACTCATCAGAATGACCGCCACGATCACCGACAAAGGCAGCAGCACATACAAAGTAGAACGTGTCAGGTCTACCCAGAAATTACCTATCGATAGCGCAGAGCGACTACTAAAGCCACGTATCAATGCAAAGATCACGGCGATACCAGTCGCGGCAGAAAAGAAGTTCTGCCCGGTCAGTGCCAGCATTTGCGTCAGATAGCTCATCGTCGATTCACCGCCGTAGCCCTGCCAATTGGTATTGGAGACAAAGCTGACCGCGGTATTGAACGATGAATCCGGGCTGACGTTACCGAATGCTTGCGGATTCAGCGGCAACCAGGCTTGCACGCGTTGTACGGTATAGACAAATAAAGCGCCCAGCACGTTAAAGGCTAGCAAAGCAATCGCGTAGCCTTTCCAGCTCATTTCAGTTTGCGCATTGCTACCGGCCAGTCGGTACAGGAATTGTTCGAAACGTGCGAGCCAACCGAGGCCACGAATAGGTGCGCTACCGCCGACTTTAGCCAAATAGCTGCCAAGCGGATAAGCCAGCACCAGCAAGACCAGCAGGAACACGGCTAACAAGATGATAGATTGCGAGCTCATTTACACGTCCTCCGCATGCAGCAAGGCCACCAGCAAATAAACCAGGAGGCCGACAGCAACCACCGCACCCAAGATATAAAACATATTCATGGATGCTCTCCCAACTTATGGCAGCCGCTAGCGTAGGCGCAAGTCAGGCCAAACAGTACCGCAATTGCGGCGATAAATACTATGTCCATCCATCTTCCCCATACAGGTTGTTGATGAATAGAAGCGTAGTCTTATCAATCTAAAAAGTTCGTAAAGACTTGGCGAGCCGGCGTAAACATAATGTAAAAATTGCCTGCTGCAGGTGATGGGAAAGACTGTGCAATGGAGGCACAAAAGATGCGTAGCGGGTGTCTACACAAGCATGACGAGAGGATGTGGCAGCGCGCTTCTGCACAAGGCGCTGCGAAATTACGGGAGCTTGGCTCTCAGTTGAAGTAATTGCGGCGGTTCTTCTCGCCGACCTCGATTTTCCCGACCATGCCGGCTGCAAAATGACCGGCGACCAGGCAGGCAAAATCGAATTCTCCAGGGCGGTTAAAAGTCCAGACGATTTCCTGTATGGCGCCCGGTTTCACCTGCGCCATGTACGCCCCTTTATGTTCCATCGTCGGGAATTTACGCATCATGGCGGCATGCTCCTGCAGTGAAGCTGCCGTACCGATGACGACCTCATGCATGAGTTTGCCCTTGTTTTTGATCAACAGCTTGACCGTTTCACCTTCCTTAACCTTGATTCTGGCCGGGGTAAAACGCATATCGTCGCGCATGAGCAGCTTGATGGTTCTATGCACCCTGGTCGGATCACCTGCGATACCAAATTCCTTCTGCTCAGCCTTGCTCGCATCAAATACCGGCTTGATATGCGCATCATCATGGGCTATAGCCGCCGAAGAAGCGAACAGCAAAGCTGCCAACATCAGTTTCTTCAATTTCTCGTCCTTACAATTGCTTTTATTCTGCTTGCCAGTCACTCCAATGGCGCGCAGATGATACATGAAGCCGGCAAATCGGGGCGAGTGAAGACGGCGTGACTATTTAAGATATGAGCGCAGCACAGTAACGACCTGTTCCAAATCAGCCTGACGCTCTTCTTCTGAAACCACATGTGCACCCAAATGCTCGCGTATATGGCTTTCCAGCACCTCGCCCATCAATCCATTGGCCGCGCCACGTATCGCAGCTATTTGCTGTAACACCGCCCCGCAATCACTGGCTCCGTCCAACATTTTCTCCAGCGCCTCAACCTGTCCCTTCATGCGGCGTACACGCGCCAGCAATTTCCTGTTACCGCTCGTATGTGACATATGTAAACGCCCTTTCAGACAGCCTGTTAATATACTGGGGTATAGTATATTAAATCCCTGATCAAAGATATATGGACACTCTGAAAACAGCACCGCAAGCCCCTGCCCATCTGGTGCACGAACACATCTTCAATCGCGGCAATCCGATCGCTGAAAAGAAAACAGCCTGGGCCTTGCTGCTCACGACCGTCATGATGGTGGCCGAAATCATCAGCGGCTACGCCTTCAATTCCATGGCCTTGCTGGCCGATGGCTGGCACATGAGTTCGCACTCGGTCGCACTCGGCCTCGCCGTCATGGCTTATGTACTGGCGCGACGGTATGCGCATGACCCGCGCTTTGCATTCGGGACCTGGAAAATAGAAATCCTGGGCGCGTATACCAGTGCCCTGCTGCTCCTGCTGGTAGCGGCATTAATGCTGTATCAATCGATAGAGCGCCTGATCAACCCAAGCGCAGTGCACTACGACCAGGCCATCGCCATCGCTATCATCGGCCTGCTGATCAACCTGGCTTGCGCGTATCTGCTGAAAGACGATCACTCACATGGGCACGATCATCACCATGGTCATGGGCATGACCATCAACACGCACATGACGGGCATCATCACGACCTGAACCTGCGTTCGGCCTACCTGCACGTCATTGCTGATGCTGCTACTTCGGTACTCGCGATCATCGCCCTCTTCGGCGGGAAGCTCTGGGGCGCAAGCTGGCTAGACCCGGTAATGGGCATAGTCGGCGCCGGACTAGTTGCGGTCTGGGCCTACGGCCTGATCCGGGATAGCGGCCGTGTGCTGCTGGATGCCGAAATGAATGCCCCGGTAGTGGAGGAAATACGTGAAGTCATCGCGGCCAGCCCGGTCTCGGCGACTATCTGTGACTTACATGTATGGCGGGTCGGAAAGCAGACCTATGCTTGCATACTGACGCTGGTGGTGCGGGATGATGTGGGGCCGGATTACTTCAGGCAGCAATTGGCCGTGCATGAAGAGCTGGCGCATATCACGGTGGAGATTGTTAGTGTGTGATCTTGGCCAGATGTGCTTTGGCTATTGATGCTGTTCTTTCTTCGCGCAGAAGTGCGTTGCCGGGTGTGGCCCGGCAGCCACTCACTTTCTTTGCTTCGCCAAAGAAAGTAAGCAAAGAAA
>JBEBUE010000345.1:0-3630 GCA_040393485.1 Herminiimonas sp. | reverse complement strand
GACGTTCAGGCGGTGATACAAATCTTCGCGGAACAAACCTTCGCGTACGCGGTGTTCAAGATTCTGATGTGTCGCTGCAATGACGCGTACATTCGCCTTCAGCGGCTGATGACCACCAACGCGATAGAAATGGCCATCGGACAGCACACGCAAAAGTCGCGTTTGCAGGTCAAACGGCATGTCGCCGATTTCATCGAGGAAGAGCGTGCCGTTTTCTGCCTGCTCGAAGCGACCGCGACGTGTCGCTTGCGCGCCGGTAAAGGCACCGCGCTCATGGCCGAACAATTCGGATTCCAGCAAGTCTTTCGGGATCGCCGCAGTATTCAATGCGATGAAAGGTTGCGATGCGCGCGGGCTGTGCTTATGCAAGGCTCGTGCGACCAGCTCTTTACCGGAGCCGGATTCACCGGTGATCAGCACCGTGACATTGGATTGTGACAAACGTCCGATTGCGCGGAACACATCCTGCATCGCTGGTGCCTGACCGAGGATCTCAGGTGTTTCGGCAGAAACCTGCTCCACGCTGGTTTCACGCAGACTTTCTTCCAGTGCACGACGTATCAGGCCGACTGCATGGTCGATATCAAATGGTTTGGCAAGGTATTCAAATGCGCCGCCCTGGAACGCTGCGACGGCTGAATCCAGATCAGAGAAAGCCGTGATGATAATGACTGGCAAACCCGGATGCTTGGCTTTGACTGCCTGTAATAACTCAAGACCCGATTCTCCCGGCATGCGGATATCGGAAACCAGGACTTGCGGTGCACCGGTTTTTAAAGCCTCCAGTGCATCACGTGCATTGGAAAAACTCTTGGTGGCAAGATTTTCTCGCGCCAGTGCTTTTTCAAGGACCCAGCGGATAGACTCGTCGTCATCAACAATCCAGATTGGCTTCATATATTTATAGTGTCCCGCGTCATGTGGCTAGGTTTATAGATTCATCGCCAAATCAAGCTCAAGCTGCTCATGGCAATGGAATCAAAATTCTGAAATCCGTGCATCCCGGCCGACTCTCGCATTCGATCAAACCCATGTGTTGCTGTACGAATGTCTGAGCCAGCGTCAAGCCTAATCCACTACCGCCATCCCGTCCTGAGACCAAAGGATAAAAAATACGATCGCGGATGTCCGGCGGGATGCCCGGTCCGTTATCGATGATATGCAAGTCTAATGCCAGCCGGTATCGCACCTTGGCCAGCGTCACCTGCCGCGCAATCCGGGTACGCAATGTCAGCTCGGCGTCACCGGCTTTGATGCGTGCGGACAGCACCTGCGCGGCATTGTGGGCGATGTTCAACACCGCCTGGATCAGTTGCTCCTTGTCACCACGGAACTCCGGTACCGACAGATCATAATCGCGTTTGATCTTCAGCCCTGTCGGGAATTCCGACACAATCAGGCTACGCACCCGCTCACATACTTCGTGGATGTTCACATCGCCCACGATATGCGGGCTGCGATGCGGTGCCAGCAAGCGGTCAACAAGTGTTTGCAGACGATCAGCTTCCTTGATAATGACCTGTGTATATTCGCGGAATTCTTTCAGGTGACGCTCAGGCAACTCCATTTCCAGCAATTGTGCGGCGCCGCGGATGCCGCCCAGCGGATTCTTGATCTCATGCGCAAGGTTGCGGATGAGCTCTTTATTCGCCTGGCTTTGATCGATAAGGCGCTCTTCCCGGTCCAACTTCAGTTGCTGCACATTCTCGCGCAACTCAATCAGGACCGGCGTTTCAGCGCTATCCAGTGCCGATACCACCACGTGGACCTGTAAAGGATCACGCCCGAGGCGCTCCAGCACCAGGTCCAGCCGCTTATCCGCAAACTGATGCTCCAGCGCTTCCTGGAATACCTGCTCCAGCTCCTGGCAGTTGATGAAGAGTTCATTGAGTTTATGGTTGGTCAGCGCCTTGCTGGAACTCTCCAGCAAAATTTCGGCTGCCGGATTGGCATAAGCAATTTCGCCATCGGGACTCAGTACGAGTACCGCTGAAGCCAGTAAATCGAGACCATCTAAGGCAATTATGTTTTTTTTCACAGGAATCCAAAAAGAAAGGCCGCTACACGCGGCCTGATTCAAGCAAACATCGTACCGATGTTACTTCAAGTTATTGAGTTCGCGTTTTAATGCTTCGACATTCTTCTCGGAACGCGCCAGATCATCCTTCAGCGTCGCCGTGCGCTCCTGGTATTTTGCGTAGTTACGCTCGTCACCACGACGTTCCGGTTCACCATTATTGTATTCGCGTCGGATGTCGGCGAGTTTTTGCTCTTCGGTTTTCATTTCATCCATCAGGATCTGGCGGCGATCGCTGTCACGTGCCTTCTGCAGGGTATTGTCTACCTTGGGGAAATCGCTGGGTGATGAGGACTTGGCGGTCACAGTTTGTGGTGTCGCCGATTTCTTTACGGCCGGGATCGTAGTGACGCCCGGCAGGTCTACCTTTTTGCACTTATTGGTAGGACCGGTATTCTTGTATTCGCGGTTGCCATTGGCGTCTATGCACAGATAGACATCATTTTGCGCATAGGCGGAAAGTGTGAGGGAAGACAGCAGCAGGATAGCGAGTTGACGTTTCATGGACTTGTTTCGGTGAAACTGTTAAATCGGATACTTAGTGTATGGCAACAATCATAGCCTGACAAACACTGATGATCTATTTTCTGTCTCCTAGCAACAAAAAAAGCGGAGAAAGCTTACGCTTTCCCCGCTTTTCATCTTGCAGTAACAATCAGAGATTGATTACAGCGAGTAGTACATATCGTATTCGACTGGGTGAGCAGTCATGCGGAAGCGTTGAACTTCTTGCATTTTCAATTCAATGTAAGCATCGATCATCGAATCGCTGAATACGCCGCCACGGGTCAGGAACTCGCGGTCTTTGTTCAGGTTTTCCAGCGCTTCTTCCAACGAGACGCAAACGGTAGGGATCAGTGCGTCTTCTTCTGGTGGCAAGTGGTACAAGTCTTTCGAGGCTGCTTCGCCTGGGTGGATCTTGTTCTGCACGCCGTCCAGACCTGCCATCAGCAATGCTGCGAAGCACAGGTATGGGTTAGCCAGTGGATCTGGGAAACGCGCTTCAACACGGCGACCTTTAGGGTTCGCAACGTGTGGAATACGGATCGAAGCCGAACGGTTACGTGCCGAGTAAGCCAGTTTAACCGGTGCTTCAAAACCTGGAACCAGACGTTTGTACGAGTTGGTACCTGGGTTGGTGATCGCGTTCAATGCTTTAGCATGCTTGATGATGCCGCCGATGTAGTACAGAGCGAAATCCGACAAGCCTGCATAGCCGTCGCCAGCGAACAGGTTTTTACCGTCTTTCCATACCGATTGGTGCACGTGCATACCCGAACCGTTGTCGCCAACGATAGGTTTAGGCATGAAGGTTGCAGTTTTACCGTAGGTGTGAGCAACGTTCCAGACCACGTATTTCAGGTTTTGGGTCCAGTCAGCGCGTTCAACCAGAGTCGAGAATTTGGTGCCCAGTTCGTTTTGGCCAGGACCAGCAACTTCATGGTGATGCACTTCGACCGGGATGCCCAGGGATTCGAGGATCAGGGACATTTCCGAACGCATGTCCTGGAAGCTGTCGACTGGTGGCACTGGGAAGTAGCCGCCTTTTACTG
>JBEBUE010000344.1:0-3640 GCA_040393485.1 Herminiimonas sp. | reverse complement strand
CGGGTGTCTTCCTCATTAAAGAGTACGCAACGCTCCGGCAATACGGCACGCAATGCGTCCACTACCGTGCGCTGGTACGCCGCTGTAAATGGAGGTGCCGAAGTAGTATTCATCATCAATCCTGATTGCAATTTTCGCGTCTGTTAACAAAATGAGGGACGCACAAGGTCAGATCAGAGTGTAACGAAACCATGCCCCGGCTGGACTGAAAGCTTTAGCCCAGAGGGTGAAAATTATTCAAGTGATGAAGAAAGTGTAGCACCGCCACGCGTTGCTGCAACGCGGCATGGCGGCACCTGTATCTGCGACGGACAGCGGCTTACGCCATCCTTTGCATATTGAAGCGCTCCATCATCCAGTTCATAAACAATACAACTTCCGGGCGCTCGCGCACACTTTGTTCATAAACCATGTAATAGGCATGTTGCGGCGTCGTCAGCTGGATATCAAACAGGGGGACGACCTCGCCCTTATCGATCATTTCTTCGGCAAAATGCTTGCGCGTCAGTGCTACGCCGTAGCCATGGCGTACCGCTTCCAGCAGCAGGCCCAGGTCATCGATACGCAAACCGGTTGCCGGTTCCGGCCAGTCCAGCCCGGCCACATCAAACCACGCCTGCCACGGCTCCAGTGCAGAACGCAGCAACTGTGCTTTTTGCAGGTCGGCCGGGGTTTTCAGGCCACCGATTTTTTCCAGGTAAGCAGGGCTGACCACCGGGAAGACCGGCTCTTCAAACAACTTTTCAGTCGTCGTATCCGGATACTTGCCGGCACCAAAACGGATCTCCAGGTCAGTCTCCGACAGCGCCATGTCGTACAGCGGCACCGAGAGGAAGACTTCTATGGTGATATCCGGATATAAAGCGGTGAAGTCAGCCAGATGAGGCAGGAAGAGATAACGGGCAAACGTAGGCGGCACCGTAATCTTGACGCGCGGCTGTGCCAGCGGATGACGATGCGGCAAAGGGAAATCTGCCAATGAACGCAAGGCGTCGCGCACCACATCCAGGTAGCGGCGACCAAACTCGGTCAGGCTGACGCTGCGACCATCGCGCAGGAACAGGCGTTCGCCGACGAACTCTTCCAGCAGGCGGATACGATGGGAAAACGCCGATGGCGTGATACACAGCTCTTCTGCTGCAATCGCAAATGAGCCATGGCGTGCAGCGGCTTCAAAAGCGGACAGTGCGTGCACAGGAGGAAGTCTTATTGCCATTGCGTCAATCAATCTTCGGTTATCAAGGCATGATTTTACCGTTTTCACCGCTTTCTTATCGAAATAGTGCTTGTTTTAAGGCATTTGTATGCACGCAAGGATATGGTTTTGATAAGTATTTAGCTATTTTGCGCTGCAAAATAAGGATCTCCTTGCAGCCCCGCCGGATTACGCCCGCTGGTTTTAACGTATCCTCACAACTCTCCTCAACTATCGAGCTATTTCATGGGCAACCGACTTTCAAAAATCGCAACACGTACCGGCGACAAAGGAACTACCGGGCTGGGTGACGGCAGCCGTGTCGACAAGGACGCACTGCGCGTACATGCGATGGGCGACGTGGATGAACTGAATTCACATATCGGCTTGCTGTTGTGTGAAGACTTGCCCGCAGCGTTGCGCGAAGAATTGATATCGATACAGCACGACCTGTTCGATCTCGGCGGTGAGCTATGCATCCCTGGCTATACCCTGATCCATGATGAACAGGTGACACGCCTCGATGGCTTGCTGGCGAAGTACAACAGCACCCTGCCCGCCTTAAAGGAATTCGTCCTGCCGGCAGGCTCGCGCGCAGCGGCACAAGCACACATCTGTCGTACCGTCTGCCGCCGTGCCGAACGCACCATCGTCAGCCTCGGCAAAGCGGAAAAGCTCAATGACAATCCGCGCCAGTATATGAATCGCCTTTCGGATTTAATGTTTGTGTTGTCGCGGGTATTGAATCGCTATGCAGGCGGCACAGATGTGTTGTGGGAGAAGGATAGGGTGAGGGATATCGCCTCCTGATTTTTGCGGCATGACTGCACTTCAGGACTGAAAGGTCCGGATTGAAATACAAGACCCGCGGCAGCTGAAGATTTACCATCGCAGCAACATCAAAAGACTGAGAGGGATGTCATAAAAATGTCTGCAAGCAAACCAGCCCATGGCAGCGATGACGCGCACTCACATAGTGGTGATCACCAGCATGATCACGACCATACACCTACCGTAACGAATGACAACGAACGCAAGGTACTGCTGTCCTTTGTCCTGACGTTTTGCTTCATGCTGGTGGAAGCCGTCGGCGGCGTGCTGTCCGGCTCCCTCGCCCTGCTGGCCGATGCCGGTCATATGCTGACCGATGCCGTCGCACTGGCGCTGGCTTATGCCGCATTCCGTTTCGGCCGACGTGCCGCTGACAGCAAACGTACCTTCGGCTATCTGCGCTTTGAAGTCATCGCCGGTTTCGTCAATGCCTTGACCTTGCTCGGCATAGTGGTCTGGATCGCCTATGAAGCCTGGATGCGCTTATCCTCACCGCCTACCATCCTGGCTGGCCCCATGTTCATCGTCGCCGTCATCGGTCTGCTGGTGAACATGCTGGTGCTATGGATCATGACGCGCGGCGAGACCGAACATGTCAACGTGAAGGGCGCCATCCTGCATGTGATGGGCGACCTGCTGGGCTCGGTCGGCGCAATTGTCGCGGCCATCGTCATTTACTACACTGGCTGGACACCTATCGATCCGATACTCTCGGTCCTGGTCGCTGCATTGATCCTGCGCAGCGCATCCCGGCTGCTCCTGAAATCACTGCATATCTTGCTGGAAGGTGCTCCCGATCATGCGACGCCGGAAAAAATCGAACATGGCTTAATGGGTGCAGTCCCCGGCCTGGCCGCAGTCAGCCATATACATGTGTGGCAACTCACATCCGGCCGTACGATGGCAACGCTGCAGATACGCCCCAATGTGGATGAAGAAGCACGGGGGGTAGTCAAACGCGTCGAGCAGGCGCTGCAAAAGCAATTCAACATAGAACATACAACGGTCGGCATAGACTGGAATTCGGATCTCGATGATTCTGCCTGCAACCTGCAATCGACGACCACACCGTCAGAGCGCACTGATGATCACGATCATTCGGCTCCGGGACACAAGCATTGAGTCACAAGCATGAACCCACGCGCAATGGGTTAAACCAGCAATAAAAAATGCCGCTCAGTCTTGCAACTGAGCGGCATTTTTAAATTCAGCGACAATGACTTACTGATTCACGACCAAACGTGGCTGGTCTTTGCCAAAACGTTTACGGATAGAAGCAGCAATACCTTTCGCATCCAGCCCGCAAGAAGAGAGCAAGGTTGGCGCATCACCGTGATCGATGAACGCGTCCGGCAAGCCCAAGTTCAGCAATGGCTTGACGATGCCCGCAGCTGCCAGTGCCTCCGCCACCGCCGCACCGGCACCACCCATGATGGCACCTTCTTCTACTGTAACGATGGCATCATGCGTCGCTGCCAGGCGTTTCAGCAGCTCCACATCCAGCGGTTTGACGAAGCGCATATTCGCAACTGTCGCATCCAGTTCTTCACCTGCCTGCACGCTAGGCGCAACCATGGTGCCAAATGCAAGGATAGCGATGCCCTTGCCTTCACG
>JBEBUE010000343.1:0-3643 GCA_040393485.1 Herminiimonas sp. | reverse complement strand
TGCGGTCGAGGCTGTGGGCGTCGCTCGCTGCACGCGGCACCTCGTCGCGCTCGCAATCCCGAAAAAGAATTCCGCATCGCTGCACAACCCGGCTTTGTGCTGCACAGCTATCCCTACAAAGAAACCAGCCTGATCGTCGATGTCTTTTCGCGCGATCACGGTCGCATTGCACTGGTCGCCAAAGGCGCCAAGCGTCCGCACTCCCAATTGCGCGGTGTTCTGCAAACCTTCCAGCCCTTGTCAGTCGGCTGGAGCGGCAAGGCAGAAGTGCGTACCCTGACCGCGGCAGAGTGGGTAGGTGGCTTGCTACCGCTGGAGAAATCGGCACTGCTGTGCGGTTTTTATCTGAACGAATTATTGGTGAAATTGCTGGCGCGTGATGATCCGCATCCGGCGCTATTCGACCATTACGTGAGCGCGTTGAACCAGCTGGCGCACGACGAGCCAGCCGCGATCGTACTGCGTAAATTCGAACGTGCCTTGTTGAAAGAAACCGGCGTTGCCAGTGACTGGCGCATCTGTACGGCCAGTGGCAAGGCGATAGCCCTCGAACAAATCTATGTGCTGGATCCTGAGCGTGGACCGCGTCCCGCGCGTCCATCCGATGTCTGGCCACGTGTTTCAGGCAAGACCTTGCTGGACATGGAGAATGAGGATTACACGGATGCGCAGACGCAGACACAAAGCAAATTCCTGATGCGCTTCCTGCTGGCGCATCATCTCAACGGTGCCCCCCTTAACACCCGTCAAATATTGATCGACTTGCTGCAGCTTTAACGGAACTACATACATGAGCTATCTTCAACCAGCTTCCACCATCATTGATCTCGGCATCAATATTGACCACGTTGCGACCTTGCGCAATGCACGCGGTACCGTCTATCCGGATCCACTGCAAGCTGCCTTGCTGGCAGAAGAAGCAGGTGCTGATGCGATTACCTTGCACCTGCGTGAAGACCGTCGCCATATCAAGGATGCGGATGTTGAATTGATCCGTCCCAAACTGTTGACACGCATGAATCTGGAATCGGCAGTGACGACGGAGATGGTTGATTTTGCCTGCCGCATCAAGCCGCAAGATGTTTGCCTGGTGCCGGAACGACGTGAAGAAGTGACGACCGAAGGCGGACTGGATATCGTCAAATACTTTGACGTTGTCGCTGCTGCGATCAGGCAATTGCAGGCTGAAGGCGTACGTGTGAGTCTCTTCATTGATGCCGATGCCGAACAAATCCAGGCCGCTGCTGAAGCCGGTGCGCCGGTTATAGAATTACACACCGGACGCTACGCCGATGCACATGATGCCGCGCAACAGCAGGCGGAACTGGAGCGTGTGCAACGTGGCGTAAGAGAAGGTATTGCGCGTGGCCTGAAGGTTAATGCCGGTCATGGTTTGCACTACACCAATGTGCAGGCGATAGCTGCCATTCCGGATATATCGGAACTCAATATCGGACATGCCATCGTCGCGCATGCGGTCTTCGTAGGCTGGCAAAATGCAGTACGCGAAATGAAGGCGATCATGATTGCTGCGCGTCTGGCCGGAATGAAAAAATGATATACGGCGTAGGCACAGACATAATTAAAATCGATCGCATAGCAGCGGCCTTGGGCCGTCATGGTGATCGTTTTGCCGAGCGCATCCTGGGCAAGGAAGAGCTGGAGAAATACTATCGTCGCAAGGCCAAGGTAGAGGCACGCGGCTTGCGCTTTCTGGCGACACGCTTTGCGGCGAAAGAAGCATTTTCCAAAGCGATAGGCCTGGGCATACACATGCCTATGACCTGGCGTGCTGCGCAGATACTGAATGCGCCCAGCGGCAAGCCTATCGTGGTAACCAGCGGCAAGCTGGAAGAATTCATGCAGGAAAACGGACTGACCGCACAGGTTTCGATAACGGATGAAGTCGAGTATGCGGTCGCTTTTGTGATTGTGGAGAAAAAATGAACGCAGCAGTGTTAAGTACAGCATCGAATACAGCAACGACAGATGCTACAGAAAAATTCGGTCCGGTCATGCTCGACGTCGTCGGCACGACATTGAGTGCCGACGATATTCGTCGTATCCAGCATCCGCTTACAGGCGGGGTGATCCTGTTTGCACGCAACTATACCGACCGCGCACAACTGACGGCGTTGACGGCTGCTATCCACACTGCACGTCCAGGTATCGTGATTGCAGTAGATCATGAAGGCGGACGCGTACAACGTTTCAAAACGGATGGCTTCACGCATTTGCCAGCGATGCGCAAACTGGGTGCTTTGTGGGACAAGGATGTACTGGCGGCGACCAAGGCGGCGACTGACGTGGGCTATGTATTGGCTGCTGAATTGCGTGCTTGCGGCGTTGATTTGTCGTTTACCCCGGTACTGGATCTGGACTATGGCGCATCAGGTGTAATCGGTGACCGTGCTTTCCATCGCGATGCGCGTGTGGTCACCATGCTGGCAAAAAGCCTGAATCACGGCTTGATGCTGGCAGGCATGCTTAATTGCGGCAAGCACTTTCCCGGCCACGGTTTTGTCAAAGCGGATTCGCATCTGGAAATTCCGGTTGACGAACGTGAACTGAAACAAATCCTGGCTGAAGATGCAGCACCATACGACTGGCTCGGCCTGAGCCTGGCAGGTGTGATGCCAGCGCATGTGATCTATCCGAAAGTTGATAAGCATCCTGCGGGTTTTTCGCGCAAATGGTTGACCATGCTGCGCAAGGATTTTGGCTTTGAAGGTTTGATCTTCAGCGATGACCTCAGCATGGAAGGTGCGAGTGTCGCCGGCAGCGTGATAGATGGCGCGCACGCGGCATTGAAGGCAGGTTGCGATATGGTGTTGATCTGTAATTCACCGGATAAGGCTGATCAGTTATTGGCTGGTTTGCAGCTCAAGGATAGTAAGGCGACACAAGAGTCGGCTCAGCGCATTGCAGCGCTCACGCCGCAGTCACCTGCATTGACATGGGATGCCTTGCAGCAGGATGCACGTTATCTCGCAGCGAAGAAGGCTGCAAAAGCACTCGCTGCGGCTTAGTGGCGATGAGAAGTGCGATACTTGTTCCAGTCTTGGGTAAATACATAAGCCATCATGCCTGAAGCCGACGCACCTGATCCGCGGGCAATCGTGCTGGAAACGGTTGCGAAGCTGCCGAATTTACCCGGCGTGTATCGCTATTTCGATGCAGAAGATAATCTTCTATACGTCGGTAAAGCACGCGACCTGAAAAAGCGAGTCTCCAGCTATTTCCTGAAAAATTTGGCCAGCCCGCGCACTGCGATGATGGTGGAACGCATCGCGCGCCTGGAGACGACGGTGACACGCAGCGAGGCTGAAGCCTTGCTGCTGGAAAACAACCTCATCAAGACTTTGCAGCCGCGTTACAACATTTTGTTTCGCGATGATAAGTCCTACCCCTATCTGAAAATCACCGGGCAGGAATATCCGCGCATGGCTTATTACCGTGGCGCGGTAGATAAAAAGAATCAATACTTCGGTCCGTTCCCGAGTGGTTGGGCAGTGAAGGAGTCGATGCAGATATTGCAGAAGGTTTTTTTGCTGCGTACCTGTGAAGATTCGGTCTTTGCCAACCGCACACGGCCTTGTCTGCTGCATCAGATCCATCGCTGCAGCGGCCCTTGCGTCAACTA